>JBFWQJ010000180.1:0-6195 GCA_050249515.1 Dehalococcoidia bacterium
CCCCTCCCTTCGCGGGAGGGGGAGATCAGAGGAGACGTGGGGGCTGCGCCCCCACACCCCTGCGGAACAGACGCGCCGCTTCCTACTGGCATCGCCGCGAGATGAACGCGAGTCCACCGATGACGACGATCCGCTGTCCGATGATCGAGTGCCGCCGGCGCATCGACCTCGACGCGATCCCGGTGCCGCCGGAGCAGCCGGCGGAGGCGCCCTGCCTGCACTACCTCGCGGCGTGGGACCGGCCCGGCGGCCGCCTCGGGCCGATGGCGGAGGCCGTGCTGTGGGGGCTGCGCGGCAACCGCGAGCTGGCGATCCGCAGCGTGCGCCCCGCCGAGGTCGCCCCGGAGCGCATCGACGAGACGCGCGAGCTGCTGGAGGCGGTCGCCGCCGAGTTCGCGCACGAGGTCACCGAGGACGGTGCGGGCGCGCTGTTCGGCGACGTCTTCGAGCGCGACCGCGTGTCCTTCGCCTTCGCACAGATCATCCTCGGGCCCGACCCGATGGCGCCCCGCTAGCGGGCAGGAGAGAGCAGTCACATGGCCGAGCCCCGCGTGCGTGTCTTTGGCGAGATCAAGGTCCTGGAGGCGTTTCCCGGCGTCACCCGCCGCACGCTCGCCTCGGGCGACAACCTGACGCTGATGCGCATCGAGATCGAGCGCGGGCACACCGTCCCGGAGCACGCCCATCCGCACGAGCAGGCCGGCACGGTGATCGTCGGACGCGTCTCCGTGCGCATCGGCGACACAACCACGATCTGCGATGAGGGCGACGCGTACCTGATCCCCGGCGGCGTACCGCACGAGGTCACCGCGATCGAGCCGACCACCCTCGTGGAGTGCTTCTCCCCGGTGCGCGAAGACTTCGCGCACGACTAGCCCAGCCGACCACGTTCCCGCGCCCCAGCACGGAGGCCTTCGATGATCCCTCGCTACAGCCGTCCCGAGATGGAAGCCATCTGGTCGGACGCGCACAAGTTCGAGACCTGGCTCAAGGTCGAGGTCGCCGTCGTGGAGGCATGGGGTGACGAAGGCGTCGCACCGGCCGAGGACGTCGCGAAGGTCGTGGCCAACGCGAAGGTGAACGTCCCCGACGTCATGCGCTACATCGAGGAGACGCACCACGACGTGACCGCGTTCCTCCGCTCCGTCGCCGACTCGCTCGGCCCGGAGTCGCGCTGGATCCACTACGGGCTGACCAGCAACGACGTCTGGGACACCGCGACCTGCATGCAGATGATCGACGCCCTCGACATCATCGCGCGCGGCGTGTCGAGGCTGCGCGAGGTGATCGCGCGACAGGCCGTGACGCACAAGGACACGGTCTGCATCGGGCGGACGCACGGCGTGCACGCGGAGCCGACCACGTTCGGGCTGAAGCTCCTCGTCTGGGTGGACGAGCTGCGGCGGCAGGAGGAGCGGCTGGCGCTCGCGCGGCAGCACATCGCCGTCGGGCAGATGTCCGGCCCCGTCGGCACGCACGCCTCCGTGCCGCCGAGCGTCGAGGAGAACGCGTGCAAGCGCCTCGGCCTCGACGTGGCGAAGGTGACGACGCAGATCATCCAGCGCGACCGCCACGCCTTCTACCTGGAGGTGCTGGGCGGCGTGGGCGCGTCGCTGGAGAAGTTCGCGCTCGAGATCCGTGGCCTCCAGCGCACCGACATCCTGGAGGCGGAAGAGCCGTTCGACGAGGCGGGGCAGACCGGGTCGTCGTCCATGCCGCACAAGCGCAACCCGGAGCTCTGCGAGCGCGTCTGCGGCATCGCGCGGACGCTCCGCGGCTACGCGCTGACGGGGATGGAGAACGTGGCGCTCTGGCACGAGCGCGACATCTCGCACTCCTCGGCGGAGCGCATCATCCTGCCCGACGCCACGGGACTCCTCGACTACGCGCTGCACATCTTCACCGGGGTGATGGACGGGCTCGTCGTCTACCCGGAACGGATGATGAAGAACCTGGAGCGGACGCAGGGCCTGATCTACTCCAGCAAGGTGCTGAACTCCCTCCTGGAGGCGGGCATGATCCGCACGGAGGCGTACGACATCGTGAAGCGCAACTCGATGAAGGCGTGGCGCGAGGACGTGCCGCTGCGCGGGCTGCTGGAGGCCGACCCGGAGGTGACCTCCCGCCTCTCCCCCGCGAAGCTCGACGAGGTGTTCGACCCGCGTGCCTACCTCGTCCACATCGATGACTCGTTCCGCCGGATGGGACTCCTCGCATGACGCTCCGCCCGCACCACGAGCCGATGCTCAGCACGGACCTGCCGCACCTGGAGCGGCTGCACCAGGGCAAGGTGCGCGATGTCTACGCGCTGCCCCCGGACGACCGCGGCGAGCGCCTGCTGCTGGTCGCCACGGACCGCGTCTCCGCGTTCGACGTGGTGCTGCCGAACGCCGTGCCGCGCAAGGGCGAGGTGCTCACCCGCCTCTCGAAGTTCTGGTACGACCGCACGAGTGCCGTGGTCCCCAGCGCGTTCATCGCCGTCCTCGACGAGACGAACGCCGAGGAGTTCGGCGTCACCGACCCGGCCTACTTCGGCCGGTCGATGGTGATGCGCAGGGGCGACGTGCTGAAGGTGGAGTGCGTGGTGCGCGGCTACCTGGTCGGCTCCGGCTGGAAGGAGTACCAGCAGCACGGCATCGTCTGCGGCGTCCCCCTGCCCGAGGGCCTGCAGCTCGCCGGGCGGCTCCTCGAGCCGATCTTCACGCCCTCGACGAAGGCGGAGCCGCCGGCGCACGACGCGCCGATGACGTTCGAGGAGGTGGAGGCGCTGGTGGGCGTCGACGTGGCGAACGCGGTGCGGATCCGCTCGCTCGCGCTCTACCGCTACGGCGCAACCACCTGCGCGGAGCGCGGCATCCTGGTCGCCGACACGAAGTTCGAGTTCGGCATGATCGAGGGCGAACCCACCCTCATCGACGAGGTCATGACGCCGGACTCCTCGCGCTTCTGGCCGGCGGACCAGTACGCACCGGGGCGTGACCAGCCGTCCTTCGATAAGCAGCCGCTCCGCGACTGGCTGGAGTCGCTGGGCTGGGACAAGCAGGCCCCCGGCCCGCAGCTCCCTCCGGAGATCGTGACCGCCACCAGCGACCGCTACCTCGAGGCGTACCGACGCATCACCGGCGAGCACCTGCCGGACTAGCAGCAGGAGAACCGCAATGAGCACCTACCTCGCGCACATCAACGTCATGCTCCGCCCGCTGGTGAACGACCCGCAGGGCCTGGCCGTCCGCGACGGCCTGCACGCGCTGGGCTTCGACCACGTCGGCAGCGTCCGCGTGGGCAAGCGCATCGAGGTCACGCTGGAGGCCGCGTCGCGCACGAGCGCGGAGGAGCAGGTGGCCCAGATGTGCGATCGTCTGCTGGCGAACGCTGTGATCGAGGACTACGAGTTCACGGTCTCGGAGACCGCCCGCGCCTAGCGCGCTCGCAAGCGAACTGCGACGAAAGGGCGCCGGAGAAGCAGGACGAAGACGAGGCGCGCGCATCCATTGTGCCGCGCATGTCAGACCTCATCGCCTCGCTCATCACGACCCTCCAGTTGCTCATCGCCGCGCTCGGAGGCGGCAACGTGCTGATCGAGCGCGTCTCGCTCCCGCCCCTGCCCTCCGGGGAGCAGGTGGGGCAGACGTCCTGCGTCACGCCTCGACGCATCCAGGCCGCCGACACCTGGTGGTGCCCCTACCGCGACTGGCGTGTCCGCTTCCAGCGGACGGCGGACCTGGCGTTCGTCACCGACAAGTCGCGGGGCGGCGGCGGCTCGGAGTTCGAGCAGGCCGCCGCGCTGAACACGATCATCCACGAGCTCGCCCACGCCTATGACGGATCGGACGACGGCTTCCTGAACGGCTCCCCCGGGCACCCTCGCCCGGAGACGTACGACGAGGCGGTGGAGCTGGCCGGCTACCGCGACCCCTGGGAGCCCCCTGCCTGGTACTGCTGGGGCGCGAAGACCGACCCCTTCGGCCGCCCGCTCGAACTGACCGAGGCGCTGCGCCACGCCGAGTGGTACGCGTGCGAGGTGGCGCGCACCGGCCGGCTCTACTGACGGGCCCCGGCGCGGCGTCCGGCGTCGCAACTCCTGGTCGACTTTGCCGGCATCGCGGCTGCCACGCATGGCGCTGCGATGCCGATGTGCGCCGGCGCGCGCGGCGCGCGATGAGGGCCCGTCGAGGCTCGCGGCATGGCCGCCGTCATCGCCTCACTGCTCGCCACGCTGCAGCTGCTCCTCGGGGCGCTGGGCGGCAACGTGCGCATCGAGCAGACCGAGCCGTCGCCCAGTCCGATCGGGTTCGTCGTCGGCGATACCAGCTGCGCCGACTGGGAATACGTCGACCGCGAATGGCGCTGCCCCGACAACGTCTGGCTCGTGCGGATCTCGCCGGAGGTGCCGTTCTCCGTCCTCGGCACGCTGGAGGACACGGAGGAGGGGCAGCAGCGGCAGGCGATGGCGCTCAGCACGCTGGTGCACGAGCTGGCGCATGCCTACGACGCGATGGACGACGGCGAGTTCAACGGGTCCCGCGGGCATCCGAGGCCGGACGACTTCATGGATTCGCTCCAAGTCAGCAACGGCCGGCAGCCCTGGGAGCCCAGCCCGTGGTACTGCTGGGCCGCCGGCGCGACGTCCAACGGGACGCTCCACGCGCCGCCCACCGACCGTGCGCGCGCGGAGTGGTACGCCTGCGAGGTGGCCCGCACGGGCCGCCTCGAGTAGCCCCCTGCTAGGCGCCGGGCGCCCTCGACGGGTCGAGCGCGCGCAGCAGCGTCTCGTGGATCGCGGCGTTCGAGGTGACGGAGTACCCGGCGTCGATCGTGCGCGCGCCGGCGCCGTCCGTCAGACGCCCGCCGGCCTCCTCCACGATCACCTGCAGCGCGGCGATGTCCCACGGGCTGATCTCGCCCTCCAGCATCACCTCCGCCGCGCCCTCCGCGACCAGGCAGTGGCCCCAGAAGTCGCCGTAGCCACGCGTCCGCCACGCGCCGGCCAGCAGCGACTGGAACGCCTCGCCCCAGCGCGCGAGGCACAGGCGGTGCGATCCGTGCAGCACCTGCGCTTCCGTGAGCGCGCCGATCGCGGACACGCGGGCCGGCTCCGGCGCTCCGTCCCGCACGGCCGCCGCCGCCCGCCACGCGCCCAGGCCGCGGCCGGCCCACCAGCGCGTCCCCAGCGCCGGCGCGGATGCGACGCCCACCTCGATCGTCCCGTTGCGCTCGCACGCGATCAGGGTCGCCCACACGGGCACGCCGCGCGCGAAGCTGTGCGTGCCGTCGATCGGGTCGAGGATCCAGCGCGCCTCGCCGGGCTGTCCCGCCGAGAAGCCCTGCTCCTCGCCGAGGATGCTGTGCGCGGGGAAGCGCGCCGCGATGCGCTCGCGGAGCATCGTCTCCACCGCCCGGTCCGCGCGCGTCACCAGCGTCCCGTCCGCCTTCGCCTCCGTGCCCAGCTCGCCGCGGTAGAAGGACATCGACAGGCGGTCCGCCTCGTCGGCGAGGTCGAGCGCGAACGCGAGGAGGTCGGCGGTCGACAGGTCCTCGCTCACGCGGTCAGCGTGTCCTTCGTGCTGGGCACCTGGCCCGCGATCCGCGGGTCGAGGGCCGTCGCCCTGTCGAGGGCGCGGCCCAGCGCCTTCATCGCAGCCTCCGCGATGTGGTGGTCGTTCGCGCCCGCGAGTTGCCGGACGTGCAGGGTCAGCTTCGCCGCCGTGGCGAAGGAGTGCAGGACGTGCTCCACCATCTGGCTCGGCGCCTCGCCGATCATCGGCCCCACGAAGTCGAGGTCGATCACGGCGAACGGGCGGCCGGAGATGTCGATCGCGACCTGGATCAGCGCCTCGTCCAGCGGCACCAGCGAGTCGCCCATGCGGACGATGCCCGCGCGGTCGCCGAGCGCCTGGTCGAACGCCTGCCCGAGGACGATCGCCACGTCCTCCATCGTGTGGTGAGCGTCGATGTGCAGGTCGCCCTTCGCCTGCACGGTGAGGTCGAAGCGACCGTGCTTCGCGAAGGCAGTGAGCATGTGGTCGTAGAAGCCGATGCCCGTGGAGACCTCCGCCCGCCCCGTGCCGTCCAGGTTCACGGCGGCGCGGATGTTCGTCTCCGCGGTGTCTCGGGACACCTCGGCGCGACGGTCGTTCATACTAGCCATGCGCCAGCTCCTCACCGATCTCAGCGATCGCTGCCAGTACGCGGTCA
>JBFWQJ010000181.1:0-6141 GCA_050249515.1 Dehalococcoidia bacterium
CGAGGTCGAACCCGGCCGGGGTGGTGCGGGCGAGCACGCGACCGATCTCGTCGATCACCTCGACGATCAGGACCTTGCCCGCGGGCTCGACGACCTGCGCGACGTGCGGCAGCGCGGCGCGCGCGGTGTCCGATCCGTCCGTGGTCACCAGGGCGTTCTGATACATGGGAGCCTCCTCGCGTTCCGACGCTTCACGGGGAGCATAGTCCACTCCCGCTGACGTTCCAGCGCCCGGAAGCCCCGGGGTCCTAGGGCCGTTCGGTGTCCTCCGCCCGGTCCAGCGCCGGGTGGTGCAGGGTCGCGGCGAGCAGCATCAGCGCGGACTGCGCGAGGACGCCCGGCGCGAGCGGCGGGGACGGCCCGACGCCGCCCGAAGCCGCCAGCCAGAAGCGCTGGAGCGCCGGCGTGGTCTCCCACGTCGCGGCGGTGCGCTGGTCCAGCGCCCCCGCGTGCTCGTTCCCCTCGATGTGCTCCCAGACGCCGAAGGCGGCGGCGAGCAGCACGATGATGCTCAGCACGCGGGCGATGCGCACCAGGCGCGCGCGCCTCGCGGCGGCGACGAGCCCGAGCGCGACGGCCGCCACGCCGACGATGACGAAGGGGAGCACCTGCACCGTGCTCTCCCAGTGACGGGTGATCACGAGCTCGGCGGTCGTGCCCGCCAGCGCCACCCCGGTCAGGACGAGGATCGCCCCACGCAGCAGCGCGGCGGTGGGGCGATCGGCCTCGCTACGGCTTGAGCGCGCTGACAATGGCGTCCACCACTCCCGGGCCCGGGTTGTACTTCGCCAGGTTCTGGCGGAGCTTCGTCAGGTTCGCGTCGTCCGCCGGGTACGGGCGGTACTCCAGCACCTCGCGCGTCCAGTTCGCGGCGTTCGGGACGCCGGCCGCCTGCAGCGCGGCCTGGATCTCGGCGCGGCTCCCGGTGTTCGCGGACACCTTCGCCACAGCGGTCGCGCCGGACGCCCCGGCGGCCGGCGTCGTAGCGGCGCTCGTCGCCGCCGAGGTGGCCGAGGCGGCGGCTGTCGGTGCGGACGCAGCCGGCGTCGACGTGGGCGCGGCGGTGGAGGCAGACGCCGCGGTCGTGGGGGCGGGGGCGGTCGGGGTGGCCTCGGTCCCGCCGGTACAGGCGGTGAGGGCAAGGCCGGCGGCGGCGACGGCGGCGATCAGAAGGGGCGGTCGCAGGGTCATGGATGCTCCGGACAGTGCGCGGCCGAGGGAGTTCCGGGCCGCCTGGGTGATCCTGCCGAGCGTCGCACCCGCCTGTGAAACGCCGCCGCAGGAAGTGCTAGCGACATGCTAACGACGTCACGCGCTCGCGATCCACGCGCACGCACGCTCCACGACATCGGCGGGCGGCGGGGTGGCATCGAGGCTGACGGCGCGGCGGCGCTCGTCGTCGGCGATGGGCTCCAGCGTGGCGTACTGGCTGTCCAGCAGTGACGCGGGCATGAAGTGCCCCGCACGCTTCGCGAGGCGCTCCCGCGCGATGGCCGGTGGCACGTCGAGGTGGACGAAGCGCACGCCGTCGCAGGCGGTCGCAAGCCGGTCGCGGTAGCCCCGCCGCAGCGCGGAGCAGGCGACCACGCCGCTGCGCCCCTCGGCGTCCCAGGCGGCGATGTGCGCGGCCACGGCGTCGAGCCAGGGGGCGCGGTCGGTGTCGGTCAGGGGCTGTCCGGCGGCCATCTTCGCGACGTTCGCGGCCGGGTGGAGGTCGTCGGCGTCGAGGAACGCCCAGCCGAGCCGGGCGGCGAGCGCGCGCCCGACGGTGGTCTTGCCGGCTCCGGAGACGCCCATCACGACGACGATCACGCGTCCGCCCATCCCCGCGCCCCGGCTCGCGGCGCCAGTGTAGGGCCGGCCGGGCGCCCCGCGCCGACGAGCCGAGCGACGACCGGACTACAGCCCGATCGCGGCGCGGACCTCGGCGATGCGTGCGTCCAGCGGGTCGCCGGCCGGGACGGCGGCGGGGTCCGGGTCGGGCGTCGGCTCGTCGCCGAGCAGCAGCTCCACCAGCGCGCTGGCGCACCACGCCAGGGCGTGCGTGTCGTAGCCGCCCTCCAGCGTCGCGACGAGGCGGCCGTCGCAGAGTCGCGCCGCGGCGTCCCGCACCAGGCGCGCGGCGCGCGTGTAGCCCTCGGTCGTCACGTTGAGCGTGCCCAGCGGGTCGCGGGCATGCGCGTCCCAGCCGGAGGAGACGAGCACGAGCTGCGGGCGGTGGCGTTCCAGGGCCGGCACACCCACGCGCTCCCACGCGGCGAGGAAGCCCGCATCCCCGGTGCCGTGCGGCAGCGGGATGTTCACGTTCGTGCCGTGGGCGGCGCCGGCGCCGACCTCGTGCACCTCGCCGGTGCCGGGGTAGAACGGGGCGGCGTGGGTGCTGACGTACAGCACACGCGGGTCGTCGCGGAACACGTCCTGCGTGCCGTTGCCGTGGTGCACGTCCCAGTCGACGATCGCCAGCCGCTCGACGCCCGACCGCAGCGCCGCGGTCGCGGCGATCGCGATGCTGTTGTAGAGGCAGAAGCCCATCGCCCGGTCCGGCGTGGCGTGGTGGCCGGGCGGGCGCGTCGCAACGAAGCCGTTCGTGCATTCCCCGGCGAGCACCGCCTCCACCGCGACGAGGAGCGCCCCGGCGGCGCGTCGCGCGATCGCCGGTGACTCCGGCATCGCGTAGGTGTCCGGGTCCAGCGGGCCGCGCCGCGTCGCGACACGCTCGATCGTCGCGAGCAGGGCCGGCTGGTGGACGGTGAGCAGCTCCGCCTCCGTCGCCTCGCGCGGGGCACGCTCGTCCATCCGCTGCCGCAGCCCGCGCGCTTCGAGTTGCGCGACGATCGCCTCGAGGCGCTCCGGGCGCTCGGGGTGACGCGGGAGCAGATGGGCCGTGTGGGTCGGGTCGGTCACGAACACGGTGCCGGGCATGGCGCGATCCTCGGTCGTGGCGCTGGCTGAGAGCCCACGATAGCGCGCTCGCGCCGCGACCTCACGGGCGCGCCGGCGCGGGCGAGTTACGCGTCGCGCGGGGAACGCGCCACCAGCAGCGCGGCGACCGCTGACGACAATGGCACCGCGGCGACGATCGCGATGCTGCCCGCGGCGGCGCGGACGACCTCGGTCGCCAGTGGCTCGAAAGACGCGACAAGGACGGGCGAGAACCCGCGGTCGAGGAAGAAGACCATCAAGGGCAGCGCCGTGCCCGCGTAGGCGAGCAGCAGCGTGTTCGTGGTCGCGGCGATGTGATCGCGCCCGACGCGCATGGCGCGCCGGAACAGTTCGCGGCGGCCCAGCGTGGGATCGGCCTCGCGCAGCTCGATGACGGTCGATGCCTGCGTCGTCGTCACGTCATCCAGCACGCCGACGGCGCCGAGGATGATGCCGGCGAGCAGCAGCCCGCGCATGTCCACTCCGCTGGCGAAGCGGAGCAGGGTCGCCTCGTCGTCACCGGCGAGGCCGCTGAGGGTGGCGATGTCGACGGCCCACGTCGCGAGCAGTCCTGCGAGGATGAGGGCGGCGCTGGTGGCGACGAAGGCGATCGCGGTCTTCCGGCCGGCGCCGTGCCCCAGCGTTAGCGTCGCCGCCATGATCACGATCGCGCCGGCGATCGCGACCGGCACCGGGCTCGCACCGCCGAGGATCGCCGGGAGGATGAACCGCCCGATCACCAGCACCGTGGACGCGAGGCCGAAGATCGACCACACCCCCTGCCAGCCGCCGACGATGACCACGGACACGGCGAATACGGCAACCACCAGCAGCAGTTGAGGGCCGCGTCCGCGATCGCCGAACTGGTAGCTGGTGCCGTTGGGCGCGCGGGTCTCGTAGAACAGCACGCGCTCGCCGGGCTGGATGTCGAAGGCGCCGGCGGAGCCCACCTGGTAGAGCCGGTCGACCTCGATCCGACGGTCCTCGAAGTCCACGGCGAGACGCTCCGTTACCGCGTCTCCCGCGCGATCGCGGGCGACCACCGAGATCAGACGGCCCTCCAGCAGCTGGCGCGTCACGAACGACTCCGGCCGCGTGGGCCATACCTCGAGCGCCGGCAGCACGCCCCCCACGATGGCGAGGAGCACGGCGACCGCGCCGTAGGCCGCGACATCCGATCGACGCCAGCGGCGGGCCGACGCCAGTCGTCCGCGGGCCGCATCCAGGAGACGAGGTGACCACAACACGCGCGCGCCCAGCCTTCCGTGATCGAAGTCTGTCACACGCACGGGTCAGCGGCAGTTGGGCAGGGAGCCGGTCCGGTCAGTGTGGCAACCGGCGCGGGGGCTCGATCGCACATGCGAAACGAGTAGACTCCGCCCGAGATCGGAGGCGGCCGGATGGTCAGTTTCTTCGACGGAGGGCCGCCCTCGGTCCAGGACGCACGCGCGCTGGCGGAACGTCTCGTCCGCGGCGAGCGGCTCGAGGACGCCCAGGAGCGCCGCGCCGACATCGACCGCGACGGGACGCCGACGAGCGCCGACGTGTTGCTGCTCCTCCGCGCCGCCCGTGGCGCGCTGACGCTCCCCACACCGATGCCTCGGCTGAACGGGCTCATCCCTGTGGTCGCGCGGCCGGGCGAGGACATCGAGGTCACTGGGACGGACCTCGGCACCGACGTGACGGAGGTGCGGCTCGTGCTGACGAGCGACACGGGCGTTGTCACCGTCATCGCGCCGCAGTCGTTGGTGAACGGCAGCGCGACATTCACGCTGCCGGCGACGATGGATCCGCGGGGGCGTCCCTACCGCGCCCTCGTGCTCCGTAGCGGCGTCATGAGCAATCCGATGACCATCTGGATCGGGACGTCGGTCGTCGAAAGCGTCGAGGCCGTCGCGGGTACTCCGAACCGCGCGATCATCCGCGGGCGAGGGTTCGCCGCGCCGATGCGAGTCGCGATTGGTCAACTGCTGCTCACGCCGCTCACCCTCTCGGCGGAGTCCGCCGAGATCGACGTCACCGAGATCACCGAACCCTCGCTGGTCGTGTGCTCCTCCGGCGGCGTCTCGATGAACCCGATGGCCTACACGCCCCAGCGCATCGTCAGCGGCACCGTGCAGGCTCCGGCGGCCCTCGGCCTGACGCCGAGCAGCCTGGCTGTGTGGTGCGGCGCCGTATCCGCGCCGGTCGCCTCCAGCGGCGCGTTCACGATCGCGGCGCCGAAGATCCCGCTCGTCGAGATTGAGGTTGCCGCGGCGGCGGGCACCGTGCTCGCGGCAGTGGCGACGCCCGTGGGCGGCGCGCTGACCATCGATGTCGCCTCGACCGCCGTGCGCGCCGTCGTCAGCGTGGTCGCGCCGCCCCTCGACCGCGCCGAAGCGCTGGCGACCTGGGTCGCAGCGCTTCCCGCCCTGCCGGAGGTCGTCGCGCTGACCGACCTGCTCACCGCGGGGCTCGCGGCGCACGGCAGCGTGTTCGCGGCGATCCGCGCGGACGAGGCGCTCGTGCGCGCGCTGGCGCTGGCGACGAACGTGGCGCGTACCCATCTCGCGAGCACGCTCAGCGGGGCGTCCTGATGGTCCTCACGATTGCGTTCGACCCGGAGGGCGCGCCCGATCCCGGCTCGTTCTGGCTCACAGTCACGGAGATGCCCGACGGCCACGGCGTGGTCGTCGGCAACGGCTCATACCGCATGGTGCGCATCGAGCTCTTCAACCACGACGTCCACGACACCCACGCCGACGGCATTCCGTTGCCTTCCACCATGGATGCGGGCGAGGGATGGGCGTCCCGCCTGCTCATGGACGCCGTGGGCCTGGACCACCTGGCGTCGGCGCGCGACGGCGTCGGCTCGCTGGGGTTCATCGACGCCTTCGGCCTCTCGACGAAGGCGGTCGCGTTCGAGCAGAACCCCGGGTGGATCGCGCGGTACCGCGTCGAGGTGGTCGGCGCGAGCCGCCTGATCGCCCCGCTGCCCCGCCGGTACACGGAGCCGATCCCGACCGCCGTCGGTGTGTCGCTGACGCGCTACGAGCGGGTAATGATCGCCACGCTGCTCAAGCAGCTCCTGCAGCCGTTCGTGATGCTCGGGATCGGGCAACTCCTCGACAAGGCGCCGAAGCTGCTCCAGGCGTTCGTGAAGGCGATCGTGCTGTCGTGGGACTACAGCTCCGCGAACCAGCCCGGCTCCACCGCGATCACCGTGCTCATGGGCGCGCT
>JBFWQJ010000182.1:0-6141 GCA_050249515.1 Dehalococcoidia bacterium
GAGAAGAGCGAGTTCTCCCGCGACAGTCGCCAGAACGCCAGCGCGACGATGCCGACGGCGAGGACATCGACGTAGTAGCGGAGCAGGAGGGGCGTGGGGCGGGGACGCGCGGCGCCGCGCTTGAACTCCAGCACCGTGACGCGGGTCGCGCGCCACGCGGGGATCATGAGCGACGTGAACGCGAGGATCGCGCCGGCGCCGGCGAGCACGTACGCCCCCGTGCCCACGTGCACCGTGAGCGGCTCGCCGCCGGACAGCGCGGCGAAGGCCGGCGTCGGACCGAGCGCGGAGACGACGCTCGCCGCGATCGGCGGGCCGACGAGCGCCGCGAGCACCGCGAGGATCGCGCCCTCCACCCCGTACTGCGCGAGCAGCTGGGCGGTAGTTGCGCCGCGGCTGCGGAGCGTGGCGATCTCCGCCGCCTGGCGCTCGATCAGCATCGTGGACACCATCACGAGGTAGTAGCCGACGATGCCGCCGATCTGGAGCAGCAGCACGAGCAAGGGGATGCGCGTGAAGAACAGCTTCTGGTCGAACGAACGCAGGACGCCCTCGAGGTCGCTCGTGATCGCCGGGCGCGTCTCCGTCGCGGCGAGCGCGGTGCCGAGTTGCGAGAGGCCGTCCGCGACGGGGAGCGCGATCCGCGCGTCGAGCGCGGTGGGCTCCACCAGGTAGCGGTTCTCGTAGTCCGCGGCGATCGAGGGGACGCGCTCCGCGACCGCGCCGAAGAGCGTGCCGTCCGGGATGAAGAACAGGT
Source organism: Dehalococcoidia bacterium (assembly GCA_050249515.1). Classification (GTDB taxonomy): domain Bacteria; phylum Chloroflexota; class Dehalococcoidia; order UBA2979; family UBA2979; genus SHYQ01. Next base: position 758 of record JBFWQJ010000182.1, read on the forward strand.
ACGTCGGCCACGACCTGGTCGCCACGTCCACGGCCACGTCCTGCGTGCCCCAGTAGCGGCCCGTGGGCTCGTTCGCGCGGATGATCCCGACCACCTGGACGCGCAGCGGCGCGGCCTTCTCCTCCCAGAACGGGAAGAGGTCGCGCGTGGTGCCGATGCCGAGTCCGTGCTCCCGCGCGGTCTCCTCGCCCACGGCGACCGGCACCGGGCCGTCCGCACCGCGTCCCGCCGTGGGGGGGAGCACGCCCTGCACCACGGTGACGTGGTCGGGAAGGGCGCTGCGGACAATGAGGTTGGCGCGCGGTCTCGCCTGGTCGTTCGCGTCCGCGCGCGCGCCGACCACCGCCGGATAGAACGTCGCCGTGGTCGCGACACGGACGATGCCGGAGGCGGCGCCGTGCAGGGCCGCGCCGGCGGCGGCGTCCTGTCGCGCGGTGGAGCGCTGGTACGCCGCGCCCGACACGTTCACGTTCGAGGTGACGATGCTCAGATCCAGCTCGGCCGGTGACACCTGCCGCAGCGCGTGCTGGAGTCCCAGGTCGCGGATCGCGTCGGCGTAGATGGCCGTCGCGGAGAGGATCGCGGCTGCGACCACGGTGCCGATGACCACGCTGGAGAGCAGCCGCCAGTTGCCGAGCATGCGGCGGACGGCGAGCACGGGCAGCGAGCGGAATCGTGTCATGCGGCCCGCATCATACGGGCCACGGGCGGGCCCGTGGGCACGCCCGGGGTGAAGCCGGGCGGCTCGTCGGCGCGTACGAGAGGCGGCGGGATACACTGGCCCTCGTGACCACGGAACCCGCTGCCGCCGACCCCAGCGCCGTGACGCCCGAGGAGGGCGCCGCGGAGAAGCCCCTGCTCGTCATCCTCGACTCGCACGGCATCATCTTCCGCTCCTACTTCGCGCTGCGGGATGTGCTGACGGTGCGCCGGACGGGCGAGCCGGTGGCGGCCGTGTTCGGCTACGCCAACAGCGTGCTCACCGTGTTCAACGAGCTGAAGCCGACCTATGTGATCGCCGCGTGGGACGCCTCCGAGCAGACGTTCCGCAAGGAGCGCGACGAGCGCTACAAGGCGACGCGCGCCGAGACGCCCGACGACCTGATCCCGCAGTTCGACCGTGTCCGCCAGCTGCTGGACGCGTTCCGCATCCCCGTCGTCGAGAAGATGGGGTACGAGGCCGACGACGTCCTCGGCACGCTCGCCAGCCAGGCGGTGGATGCGGGGCTGGACGTGGTGATCGTCACGCTGGACAACGACATCATCCAGCTCGTGCAGCCGGGCGTGCGCGTCTACATGTACCGCCCGTACCAGCGCGACTACGTGATGTACGACACGGAGGCCGTCCGGGGCCGCTTCGGCTTCGAGCCGCGCCAGATGATCGAGTACAAGGCGCTCGTCGGCGACACGTCCGACAACATCCCGGGCGTGCGGGGCATCGGTGAGAAGGGCGCGAAGGCGCTCATCGAGCAGTGGGGCGACCTGGACACCATGCTCGCCCACCTCGAGGAGATCGAGCCGAAGCGCACGCGCACCGCGCTGGAGAACGGCGTCGACGAGGCACGTCTCTCGCACGAACTGGCCACGATCATCTGCGACGTCCCGGACGTCACGCTCGACCTCGACGCGGCCGTGTTGAAGGACTACGACCGGCAGGCGGTGGTCGACCTGTTCCACGAGCTGGAGTTCCGCTCGCTGGTGAACCGGCTGCCGGAGTCCAGCCAGGCCGCCTCCGTGGAGGCGCAGCCCGCCGCCGCCGCGGACGGCCGGTACGAGGTGATCACGGACCGCGCCGCCCTCGACGCGCTGGTCGCGCGCATCCGCGCCGCCGGCCGCTTCGCCATCGAGGTCATCGCCACGGACGGCCACCCGATGCGCGCGGGCGACGCGCTGGTCGGTCTTGCCGTCAGCGCGGAGGCGGGGCACGGCGCGTACATCCCGTTCGGTCATGTCGCGTACGGGCAGGGCTCACTCCTCGACGGCCCGGCCGCGCCCGCGCAACTCCCGCGCGCCGAGGTGTTCGACGCGCTCGGTCCGCTGCTCCTCGACCCCGCCGTCCGGCGCGTGGCGCACGAGGGCAAGTACGTTACGCTGGCGCTCGCGGAGTCGCCGGAGCACCTCTGGCCGGCCGCGATCGACTTCGACACGCAGATCGCCGCCTATCTCCTCGGCGACTCGTCCATGTCGCTCCAGCGGCTCGCCTTCGACCGGCTCGGCGTGCAGACCGTCGACCCGAAGACGGTCCTCGGCACGGCGAGCAAGGCGATCACTTTCGCGCAGGCGAGCATCGAGGATGTCGGCCGGTACGCGGCGATCGACGCGGACGTCACCCTGCGCGCCTCGGACGTGCTGGCGAAGGCGCTCGAGGAGAACTCGCTCGACCGCGTCTACCGCGAGATCGACCTGCCGCACCTGCCCGTGCTCGCGCGCATGGAGCGCTTCGGCATCGCGATGGATGCGAGCGTCCTCGCGGACCTCGACCGCGTCCTCACGGAACGCATCGCGGAGGCGGAACGCGCGGTCTACGACGCCGTGGGGCACCAGATCAAGATCGGCTCGCCGCAGGAGCTCTCGTACGTCCTGTTCGATGAGCTGGGGCTGCCGAAGACGCGTAAGACGAAGACCGGCTACACCACGGACGCCGACGCGCTGGAGCCGCTGCGCGAGGTCCACCCCGTCGTCAACGCGATCCTCGAGTGGCGCGAGCTGACGAAGATCAAGTCGACGTACGTGGACACGTTGCCGCATCAGGTGAACCCGCGCACGGGCCGCGTGCACACGGTGTTCTCGCAGGTCACGGCGGCCACGGGGCGGCTGTCCTCCAACGACCCGAACCTCCAGAACATCCCCGTGCGCACCGAGATCGGCAACCTCGTGCGGCGCGCCTTCGTCGCGCGCGACTGCGGCGAGGACCCCGTGCTGCTGTCCGCCGACTACTCGCAGATCGAGCTGCGCGTGCTGGCGCACATCTCGGGCGACGCGGAGCTGCGGCGCGCCTTCGCGGAGCGGAAGGACATCCACACCGCCACCGGCGCGCGCGTCTTCAAGAAGCCGGAGTCGGAGGTCACGCGCGACGACCGCAACCGCGCCAAGGTCTTCAACTTCGGCGTCCTCTACGGCCTCACCGCCTTCGGCCTGTCGACGCGCGAGGGCATCCCGCGCGACGAGGCGGAGGCGTTCATCACGGCGTACTTCGACGCGTACCCGCAGGTGGCGGAGTGGCGCGAGCGGACGATCGTGGAGTCGCGCGAGCGCGGCTACGCCGAGACGCTGACCGGCCGCCGGCGGTACATCCCGGACCTGCGCGCGGGGAACCGCAACCTGCGACAGGCCGCGGAGCGCATCGCGATGAACATGCCGATCCAGGGGACGGCGTCGGACATCATCAAGATCGCCATGAACCACATCGACGCCGAGATGCAGGAGAAGCGCGCCGCCGGGCGACTCGCGCGGATGGTGCTGCAGGTCCACGACGAGCTGATCTTCGAACTCCCGCGCGCCGAGCTGGACGAGGTGCGCGAGATGGCGACGCGCCTGATGCCCACGCTCAACCTCGAGGTGCCGCTGGAGATCGAGATGAAGGTCGGCAAGACCTGGGGCGAGCTGGAGAAGTAGGCGCGTGCCCGAACTGCCCGAGGTTGAGACGATCCGGCGTGACCTGGAGCCGCTGATCGTCGGGCGGAGGGTGACGCGGGTGCGCATCCACCCGGGGGCGGAGCGCCTCGCCGTCACGGACGCGCCTCGCGCGCTGGAACGCGCGCTACGCGGGCGGCGGGTGGAGGCGGTGGGGCGGCACGGGAAGTACCTGCTGCTCCGGCTGGACGACGGCCGCACGTGGGTGATGCACCTGCGCATGACCGGCTCGCTGGTCCACGCGCCCGCGGAGGCGCCCGCGCACCGCTTCGAGCGCGCCCGCATCGACCTCGACGACGGGGCGACCGTCCGTTTCAACGACCTGCGCAAGTTCGGGACGTGGCACCTCGTGGGCGACCCGTGGGAGGCGATGCCGCACAGCGGCCCGGACGCGCTCTCCGACGAGTTCACCCCGGCCTGGCTCCTCGCCTGTTTGAAGCGCCGGAGCGTCGCGGTAAAGGCCGTGCTGCTCGACCAGGCGGTGGCGGCCGGGGTGGGCAACATCTACGCCGACGAGGCGTGCTGGATCGCGGGCATCGATCCCCGGACGCCGGCGAACCGCATCGGCGCGACCCGCGCGGCGAGGCTGCACGCAGGGGTGCTCCAGACGCTCCACGACTCGCTGGGCGACCGGGGATCCTCGTTCAGCGACTACCGAGACGGCCTGGGCGGCGAGGGGCTTCACCACGTCCGCGTCCACGTCTTCCGCCGCGAGGGGCAGGCGTGCGGGCGCTGTGGCGGGGTCATCGAGAAGACACGGGTCGCGGGGCGAGGAACGCACTACTGTCCCGGCTGCCAGCGCCGATAGGGGCGGGAGCCACATTTGCCTAATCGACACGCCGGACGAATAATCCGTCCTGTACGTGAGATCCGTCTTGTCCGGGAGAGCCCGGCGCTCTACCGTGTCACGACGCCCGGAAGTTTCGAAGTCATTCGAACCGGCCGCGCGATCGGAAAGCAGGGCTTGCGATGATCATGTGGCTCACGATTGCCGCCCTCGCGGTGGCAGCCATCGGGGTGACGTTCCTCGCCTTCTACCTGGCCGACGGCATGACGCGCTCCAAGCGCCACCGCGTCCAGGGCACCCCCGCCGACCTGGGCCTCCGCTACGAGGAAGTCCAGTTCCTCACCGCCGACCGCCTGACCCTCCGTGGCTGGTTCCTTGAGTCCCCCGGTGCGCGCGCCACGGTGGTGCTCGTGCACGACCTCGAGGCGACGCGCGCCGACCCGGCGCACGGCCTGCTGCACCTGACGCGCGACTACGTCCGCCGCGGCATCTCCGTCTTCACCTTCGACCTCCGCGGGCACGGCGAGTCCGCCGGCCGCCGCGACTCCTTCGGCGCGAACGAGCGGCTCGATGTCCTCGCTGCCGTCGCGTTCGTGCGTCGCCGCACCGGGGCGCAGCCGGTGCTGCTGCACGGCTTCGGCTTCGGCGGCGCGCTGGCGATCAGCGCGGCCGCGCGCAACCCGGACGTGAGCGCCGTGATCGCCGACTCCGCGTTCCTCACGATGCGCCAGTACCTGCGGACGCGCTGGAGCCACGTGCCCGCGCCGCTGTTCACCCTGGTCACGCTGGTCGCCCGCCGCGTCTTCGGCGCGGACGTGAACGCGCTCCAGCCGGTGAAGTCGATCGCGCAGGTGACCGCCCCCGTCCTGCTGGTGCACAACGAGGGCGACGAGCGCGTCCCGGTCGCTCACGCGCTCAACCTCGCCGCCGCTTCGCTGGACGGCCGCGACCAGGTGTGGGTGCT
>JBFWQJ010000183.1:0-6100 GCA_050249515.1 Dehalococcoidia bacterium
CGACCGCGCCCTGCCGGACGCCGTGGTCTTCCCGGACACGTCCGAGGAGGTCGCGGCGGTCGTCCGCGCGGCCCACCAGTTCGGCGTCCCGGTCGTGCCTCGCGGCTCGGGCACCGGGCTCTCCGGGGGCGCCGTCCCCGTGAAGGGCGGCGTGGTCGTCGCGCTGACGCGTATGAACCGCATCGTCGAGGTCGACGCCGTGAACCGGGTCGCCGTGGTCGAGCCGGGCGTGATCAACCTGCAGCTGCAGGAGGCGCTCGCGCCGCTGCGGCTCGCGTGGGCACCCGACCCCTCCTCCCAGCGCATCTGTACGGTGGGCGGCAACATCGCGAACAACTCCGGCGGGCCGCACACGCTGGCGCACGGTTCCACGGTGAACCACGTGCTCGGGCTGGAGGTCGTCGTCGCGGACGGGCGCGTGATCCAGCTCGGCGGGCGCGTGCTGGACGCCCCCGGCATCGACCTGCGCGGGCTCCTCGTCGGGTCGGAGGGCACGCTGGGCATCGTCACCCGCGCGACGATCCGGCTCGTGCCCGCCGCGCCGGACGTGCGGACGATGCTGGCGATCTTCGACAGCGTGGACGACGCCTCCGCGGCGGTCTCCGCGATCATCCGCAACGGCGTGATCCCGGTCGCGATGGAGATGCTGGACCAGGAGATCATCAAGCTCGTGGAGCCGCGCATCCACGCCGGGTACCCGCTGGACGCCGGCGCGGTGCTGCTCATCGAGGTCGAGGGCCTGTCTGAGGGCGTCGCCGTGGAGGCGCAGGCGGTCATCGACGCCTGCCGCGCCTGCGGCGCGCGCGAGGTGCGCTCCGCGGACACCCAGCCGGAGCGCGACAAGCTGTGGGAGGGCCGCAAGGTCGGCATCGGCGCGATCGGCGCGGCCGCGCCCGCGTTCTACCTCCTCGACGGCGTCGTCCCGCGCACCCGGCTGCCCGAGGTCATGCGCCGCGTGCTGGAGCTGTCCGCGCAGTACGGCTTCCGCTGCGCCAACATCTTCCACGCCGGTGACGGCAACCTGCACCCGAACATCATGTTCGACCCCGCGCAGGAGGGCGCCACGCAGCGCGTCCTGGACCTGGGCGGCGAGATCATGCGGCTCTGTGTGGACGCGGGCGGCTCGATCACCGGCGAGCACGGCATCGGGCTGGAGAAGCGCTCCTACATGGAGTGGGTGTTCCAGCCCGCGGACCTCGCCGCGATGGACCGGGTGCGCCTCGCCTTCGGCAGCGCGGATCGCTTCAACCCCTGCAAGGTGCTCCCCGGCGGCCACGGCTGCGCCACCGGCCACGCGAGCGAGCTCGCCGGGCACCTCGCGAAGCCGGGCGTGTACGTCTAGATGACGGCCGGACGATGACGACGAACGCGCGCCTCGAGGCCCTGCGCCACGCCGTCCCGCGCGACGTGGAACGCTCCCCGAGCGGCTTCGGCATCGACGCCGTGGAGCCCGCGCTCGCCTTCAGCCCGGATAACAGCCGTGACGTCGCCGCCCTGCTGAAGGCCGCGGACGAGGCCGGCGTGGTGGTCGTGCCGCAGGGCGGGCGCACCGCGCTCAGCCTCGGCCGGCCGCTCCCGCGCTACGACGTAGCGCTGGAGACGCGGGGCCTGTCGAGGATCGTTGAGTACGTGCCGGACGACCTGACGGTCACCGTGGAGGCCGGGATCCACCTGGACGCGCTGCAGCAGACGCTCCGCGAGCACGGCCAGTACCTGCCCATCGACCCGCCGCCGGACAACCACGTCTCCGTGGGCGGGATCCTCGCCACGGCGCGCTCCGGCGCGTGGCGAGGGCACCTGCCCGCTGCGCGCGACCTGCTCCTGGGCGCCGTGGTCGCCCTCCCGACGGGCGAGCTCACCTCCTCCGGCGGGCGCGTCGTGAAGAACGTGACCGGCTACGACATGCACCGCCTCCACACCGGCGCGCTCGGCGCGTTCGGCGTCATCGTGGAGGCCTCGTTCAAGGTGGCGCCGCTACCGCCCGTCACGCGCACGCTCGCCGCGCGCGCGGGCGGCATCGCCGAAGCGGGCGCGCTGGCGCTGCGCCTGTGGAACGCCGGCCTGGCGGCGCGTGCGCTCAGCGTGCTCGCGCCCGAGGCCGCGGAGCGCGTCGGCCTGCCCGCAGCCGCCACCGTCCTCGTCGAGCTCGCGGGCCTCGAGGTCTCGGTGGAGCGGTCGACGCAGATCATCCGCGAGGCGAACCCGCACGCCGAGGAGTGCGCGGTGACCGCGTGGGAACGCCTGCGCCGCCTGCACGGCGACCGCGTCGCCTCAGTGGTGCGCCTCGGCGTGCCGTCCGCGGACGTCGCCGCGGCGGTGGAGGCGGTCCGCGCCGCCGGGTGCCTCGCGTGGGGACACGTCGCCTCTGGTGCGGTGCTGGGGTACTCGCCCGGACTGGACGCGGAGGCGGTCACACGGCTCCGCGCCCACGCCATGGCCCGCGGGGGCTTCCTGCAGCTGGAGTCGGGCACGCCCGCGCTGCGTGCCGCCGTCGACCCCTTCGGACCGGGCGAGGTGGACCTGGTGCGCTCGCTGAAGGCGCGGTTCGACGCGCGCGGTACCCTGAATCGCGGACGATGGATGGAGGGCGTGTGACCACCACGCCGGAGCACGCACCACACGCGCACCCCTCGACGGCCGCCGGCGGCGCGCTGCGCTTCGTCGGCCCGGACATCCCGTCCGCGGACGACCTGTCGAACTGCATCCACTGCGGCTTCTGTCTGCCCACCTGCCCCACGTACGTCGCGACCGGCCAGGAGCTGGAGTCGCCGCGGGGGCGCCTGCACCTGATCGCGGCCGTGCGCGACGGCCGCATCGAGGCGACCGACCGCACGCTCGCGCACTTCGACCGCTGCCTGCAGTGCCGCGCCTGCGAGACGGCGTGTCCCTCCTCCGTGCCGTACGGCCGGATCATGGAGGACGCCCGCGCCTCGATCATGGCGAACGCGCCCGCACGGCAGCCGCTGTCGTGGCGGCTGCGCGCCTTCGCGCTGCGGCACGTCGTCGCGCGCCGCCAGACGCTGCGCTTCGCGCTCGACCTCGGGCGGATCTACTCGCGCTCCGGGCTGCAGCGCCTCGTGCGCGGGCCGCTGCGCGCGCTGCTCCCGGCGAAGATCGCGCGCCTCGAGTCTTCCATTCCGCTGCTGACGGAGCGCCCGTTCCGCGCCACCGGCACGCTCGCCAGCCCAGCCGCATCCTCCGCGCGCGTCGCGCTGCTCCTCGGCTGCATGCACGGCGAGATGTACCCGCGCATGCACGAGGCGACGGTGCGCGTGCTCTCGCACGCCGGGTGCGAGGTCGTCGCTCCGCCGGAACAGGTCTGCTGCGGCGCCCTGCATGTCCACGGCGGCGACGCGGAGACGGCACGCGCCCTCGCCCGCCGCAACATCGCCGCGTTCGAGGCGGCCGGCGTCGAGGCCGTGATCGTGAACGCGGCCGGCTGCGGGGCCGCGATGAAGGAGTACGACCGCCTGCTGCGCCACGACCCGCACTGGGCCGAGCGCGCGGAGCGCTTCGCCCACCAGGTGAAGGACGTCCTGGAGTTCGTCGCGGAGCGCGACTTCGCGCATGACCTCGGGCCCGTCGAGGAGACGGTGACGCTGCAGGAGGCCTGCCACCTGGCGCACGCGCAGAAGATCCGCGAGGCGCCGCGCCGCATCCTGCGCGCGATCCCCGGCCTGCGCATCGAGGAGCTGCGGACGCCGGACCGCTGCTGCGGCTCCGCCGGCATCTACTCCTTCGTCCAGCCCGACCTGTCCGCTGCGGTCCTCGACGCGAAGATGGCGGACATCGCGCGGACGGGCGCGGACGTCATCTGCACGGCGAACCCCGGGTGCACCCTGCAGCTGCAGGCGGGCGTGGTGCGCACCGGCCTCCACGCCGAGGTGCGCCACGTGATCGAGGTGCTCGACCAGTCGGTGCGCGCGGGGGCGACCGCCCGCTAGTCTCGCGCGCTGGCCTCGTCTGTGCGCGCTACGCGCGCTGGGCCTCGTTCGTGCGCGCTACGCGCGCTGGGCCTCGTTCGTGCGCGCTACGCGCGCTGGGGCGCGCTCCAGGCGCTGGACAGCGTGGCGAGGTTCAGGTCGTACGCCGTGAAGTCGTAGCCCGCGATCCCCGGGGCGATCGAGGCGTACTCCGGCGTCGAGCCGATCGGGAGCATCGCGGGGCCGTCATCGAGCAGCAGCAGTTGGGCGGCTCGCGACTTCCGCGCGCGCTCGCGCGGGTCGAACGAGGAGAGCGCCTCGCGCACCGCGAGGTCGTACGAGGGGTTCGAGTAGCCCCAGAGCGAGAACCGCGCGGCGATGCCCTCGGTCGTGTGCAGGCGCAGCCCGATGTCCGGCGTGTCGAGCGCGCCGAGGTCGAACAGGGTCGCCTCGAAGTCGCCGGCCAGGAAGCTCTTCTGCCAGGACTCGAACGGGACGGTCTGGAGTCGCGGCTGGAAGCCGGCGGCCTGCAGGTTCTCGGCGACGCTCTGCGCGATCTGGAGCATCAGCGGCAGGTCGGGGACGCTCAGCCGGAACGGCAGCCCCTCCGCGCCGGCGGCCAGCAGCAGCTGGCGCGCGTCCGGTGTGTCGTGCCGGTAGAGCGGGTGCTTCTCCAGTTCCTCCGCCGGGATCGCGTCCCCCGCGTGCGCGGGCCCCACCGGCCCCGAGGGGTACGAGGAGTCGAGGCGGAGGACCGCGTCGCGGTCCAGCGCCCGGGCGACCGCGCGCCGGACTCGGGCGTCCTGGAACGCAGCGACGTGGCGTACGGAGGCGCCGTTCTTCGAACCGAGCAGCGACGTCCCCAGCCCGCGCATCCGGCGCGCCGGGCGCTGCTGCAACGTGGCGCCGGGCGGCTGGTCGCCGCCGGGGCGCGTGCCGACCGGTTGCACGCGGACATCGATCTCCCCGCGCGCGAACGCGGCGTCGAGTTCGCTGGGCACGTTGGCCGCCACGATCTGGATCGCGCTGAGCAGCGGGCGCTCCTCCGCCGGGAGCGCGGCGTTCGCCACGTAGCGGGACCCGCCGGCGCCGCGGGCGGTGGGCACCCACATGCCGCTGCCCACGCGCTCCGTGGTGCCGCCGTAGGTGCCCTCGCCCCGGACGGACGCGCCCGGCGCGCCGAGCAGTTCGAACAGCAGCCCGAAGGGCGCGCGGAGGCGCAGCACCAGCGTCTTGCTGTCCGGCCGGTCGATGCGCTCGATGACCTCGGTGAACAGGGTGTGGCCCTCGGCGGCGCGGCGCTGGAAGTCGGCGTAGACGGCGTCCGCGCTCAGCGGCTGCTCTGCGCCGGTACCGTCCGGGTGGAAGCGCTGGCTCTCACGCAGGGTGAAGGTCACCGTCAGCGGCTCCGGCTGCTCCACGGCGCGCGCGATGTCCTGGACGATCCACGGGCCTCGAGGATCCACGGCGACGAGGCGGGAGTAGCCGAGCAGCAGGTCGCCCTGGTCGCCCGGGAGCCCGGTGCCCGGGTTGCGCAGCCGCCCGAGACGGATGGTGCTGGCGGGCGGTCGCTTCGCGGGCGCCTTCGGGCGCTCCTTCATCGCGAGGCTGCCCGCCGCCGCGGGAGTCGCCGTCCCGTCCGGGACACTGCCGCCCCCGGTGCACGCGGCCAGCAGCCCGGCCGCGGCTGCCCCGGCACCCAGCACGAGCGCGCGCCGACGACTGATGCGACGGGCGGGACGCGCGATCACGGGCGGAGCCTCGGCGCGCCGCGGGTCGGCAGCGGGAGGTGCTGCCGGCGGCCTTCCCGGTGAAGCATCGGCGCGGCTCCGTGCGGACTCGTCAGGTTGCGGTCGCCGGGGCGACGCGAGGTGGGGGCTCGCCTCGATCCTACGGGGCGGCGCGTCGCGCGGGCAAACCGGCGGCGCAGATTCGCGCCCACGGGTGCCCCCGGGCTACGATCGGCGCATGTGGGACGCACCGGGCCGTGATCGAGGGGCATCCGAGCCGGGGGGCGCCTCCCCGCGGCCGCCGAGCGGCGACACGCTGGGGGGCCCGCCGGACTCCAGTCGCCCCGCGAACCCGTGGCCGCGTCTCCTCGCCTTCGGGGCGGTCGTCCTCGTCTCGCTCGTGCTCGCCGGGACCTGCCTCGCCTCCTATGCGAGCCCGCCGCCGCG
>JBFWQJ010000184.1:0-6091 GCA_050249515.1 Dehalococcoidia bacterium
GCGAGTTCGGCGCGATGTGCGCGCCGTCCGAGACGAACTTCGCGTTCGCGGAGGTCGGCGACGCCGCGCGCTTCCGGGCCGCGCTGCTCGGGCGCGGCTTCGCCGTGCGCGATGCCACTTCGTTCGGCCTGCCGACCTGGGTGCGCCTCGCGGTGCCGGCGGAGGCGGAGATGCCCCGTCTCCTCACCGCGCTCCGCGAGACGCTGCAGGAGCTGCGCGCCTAGCGCGCGAAGAACGTGTCGAGCCCGGCGCGCGACTCGGGCTCGATGAGCGAGGGGGCGTGCTCCGTGTCCGCGACGGCGATCAGGGTGCCGTCCGCCAGCGTCTGCACCATCCGACTCGCCTGTGCCTCGGACAGCACATCGCTGGAGGTGCCCCAGACCACGGCGGTGGGGCAGGTCTGCGCTTCCAGCGCCGGCCACAGTGGCGGGCGCACGGGCGGGCCCTGCTCCAGGCGCTGGCTGATGTAGCGCGGGTCCAGCTTCCAGTACCAGCGCCCGTCCGCGCGCTGCTGCAGGACGCCCGCGGCCAGCTCCACCTGGTCGGTCTCGCTGCGCTTCGCGGTGTTCGCGGACATGCTCCGGCGGTACTCCACCGCCTCGCTCAGGCTCGCGAACGAATCCGGGCGCGAGCTGACGTTCTGCGTGATGCGCGCCGAGCCCGCCTCCACGTCCGGCCCGATGTCGTTGATCACAAGGTGCGTGAGGCGCTCCGGATGCGCGCCGGCGTACGTCATCCCGATCAACCCGCCCATGGACGTGCCGACGAGCGCGAAGCGCTCCAGCCCGAGCGCGTCCACGAACCCCGCGAGGTCCGAGACCTGGTCGACGTACTGGTAGGCGCCCTCCGGCGACCACTGGCTGTCGCCGTGACCTCGCACGTCCGGCGCGAGGATGTGGAAGCGGTCGCGCATGTGACGCGCGAAGGCGTTGAAGGAGTCGGCGCTGCCGGTGTAGCCGTGCACGCAGACCATCGGGGGCAGCGTCTCGTTCCCCCAGTCGAGGTAGTTGATGCGCAGGCCGTTGACCTGCACGGAGCGGCGAGCGGGCATGTCGGGCATCGGAGCCTCCTCGTTGCGTTGAGCGTGCGCATGGTACGCGCGTCAGGCACGCGCGGGGCGGGGTCTCTATCATGGCGCGGCCTCGCAAGGCCGGGGCAGGTGGACGGAGGGAGCAGTCATGCCCGAGATCGACGTGCTGGCGCAGGGGTTCGGGGTGTCGAGCAGCGAGGCGCGCCTGTCGCTCTGCGCCGTGACCCTGGTGCGCGGCGAGAAGACGACGCTGGTGGACGTGGGCTACCAGTCGCGTCGCGTGCTGGTGGTGGAGCGGCTGGCGGAGCGCGGCCTCACGCTCGCCGACATCGACCGCGTCGTGCTCACGCACGGCCACTGGGACCACACCCTCAACGCGCTGATGTTCCCGAACGCGGAGATCATCATGAGCGCGGACGAGTACGACTACGTCCACCACATCGACCCGATGGACCCGGCGACTCCGCTCTACACTCCGGACATCCTCGCCCGCGCGAAGCAGGTGACCACGGTCCGCGACGGCGAGGAGCTGGAGCCGGGCGTGCGCGTGATGATGGTGCCGGGTCACAGCCCCGGCAGCATGGCGGTGCTGGTGGACACGCCGGACGGCATCGCCGGGATGGTGGGCGACGCGCTGCCGAGCCTGAACGCGGCGGCCGCGCCGGTGCCGAGCGCGGGCCTCGTCTTCTACAACCAGGAGGCGGCGGAGGCGAGCGCACGCCGGATCATCGACACCTGCCAGCTGGTGTACCCCGGGCACGACCGGCCGTTCCGGCAGCAGTCGGGGGGCTTCCACTACATCCAGCCGCAGACGATCACCTTCGGCAACCTCCCGCGCGACGAGCACGGGAACATCGCCGTGACGCTGGACGAGACGCCCGCCGTGTTCAAGTCGACGATTCAGCCGCTGGCGCTGAAGCGCACGGACAGGTAGCGCGTAGCGTCGAGCGTGTTAAGAACCCTCTGACCATCACGAGTGTGAGGAGCACCGCATGACCTCTGAGACCCGTCGAGTCGTCCCGCAGCCGGACGCGCTCACGCAGCCGTTCTGGGACGCCGCCGCAGAGGGCAAGCTGGTCGTCCAGCGCTGCCAGGCGTGCGGTTTCTGGAGCCACCCGCCGCGCATCATGTGCAACAAGTGCCACTCCCTGGACATGAAGTGGGAGCCGGTCAGCGGCAAGGGCCGCCTGTACACCTGGTCGGTGATGCACATGCAGTCCATCACCGGTTTCGAGGACCGCGTGCCGTACACCACGCTCCTCGTGGAGCTCGAGGAGCAGCCGAAGCTGCTGCTGCTCTCCTACATGGCGGGCCGGGACGACGGCCTGCAGGTGGGTCAGCCGTGTGAGGTCTACTTCGACCAGGTCGAGAACTTCACGCTCCCGCAGTTCCGCGTCCTGAAGTAGCGCGCGCCGTTTCACGCCCCCACGGGCGATAGAAGGAGGACCAGATGGCCTGGGCAGGCAAGGGCAAGACGGCGGTCGTCGGACTGGGCATGTCGAAGCTGACGCGGCGCGCGGACAAGCCGCTGGGCGCGCTCGCCCTCGACGCGTGCTACGCCGCGATCGCGGACGCGGGGCTGAAGCCCAGCGACATCGACGGGATCGCGACGTACCCGGACCAGCCGTTCCGCGGCGCGGGCAACCGCGACGGCGAGGACCTGGTCAACGCGCTCTACATCATGACGCACGGCGAGCTCGCGCCGGACATCAAGTGGTACGCGCAGATCTCGACCGGCATGATTGCCTCCGCGCCGATCGAGGGGGTGAACGCGCTCATCTCCGGCGCGTGCAACTACGTGCTGTTCTGGCGCGCGATGCACATCCCGAAGGGGACGTACAACTCGTTCCGCGGCTACCAGGCCGCCGGTGACGGCCAGTTCGGCGCGCCGTACGGCCACGTGCACGGGTACCAGACGCACTCCATGGCGTACCGGCACTACCTGAACAAGTACAACCAGAAGCGCGAGAAGATGGCGGCGCTGGTCACCAACAGCCGCCGCAACGCGAACCTGAACCCCAACGCGTTCTTCTACAACCAGCCGATGACCGTGGACGACTACCTGAACGCCCGCATGATCGCGGAGCCGCTGGCGCTCTTCGACTGCGACGTGCCGATCGAGGGCTGCACCGCGCTGGTGATGACCACGGCGGAGCGCGCGAAGGACCTGAAGAACAAGCCGGCGTACATCGCGGGGTACGGCCAGAACACGGCGCACCGGCCGGAGTACCTGACGTACATGATCGACGACTACCTGGAGGCGGGCCGCCCGCACGCCGGGAAGATCTACGAGCGCGCGGGGATGGGCCCGAAGGACATCGACGTCGCCCAGCTGTACGACGGCTTCAGCCCCTCCACGCTCTACTGGCTGGAGGCGGCCGGCTTCTGCGGCGAGGGCGAGGCGCTCGACTTCGTGCAGGACGGCAACGTGTCGCTCACCGGCTCACTGCCGCTCAACACCTTCGGCGGCAGCCTGTCCGAGGGACGCCTGCACGGCATGGGCCACCTGGCGGAGGCAGTGCGGCAGGTGACGGACCGCGCGGAGGGCCGCCAGATCGCGGGCGCGAACACCGCGATCGCGATCGACGGCTCGCCGCTGCTGCGCGGCTCCGGGATGATCTTCACCCGCGAGCCGTAGCCCGCGCCGTCCGAGGACGCACGCGAGGCCCGGCAGCGCCGGGCCTCGTCGTGTCCGGCACCGCTCGGGGCCGCGGGCGACCGTGCGCCGCGTCGCCGCTACGCTGTATCCCCGATGAGCGAGGAGGCCCCGTGCCGGATGTGACGACCACGGCCCCGCCGCGCCGCCTCCCCGCGCTCCCCTTCGCGTCGCGCTTCTACTACGGGTGGGTGGTGGTGGCCGCCTGCTCCGGGGTGCGCGTGCTGCAGGGGTCGCTGCTGCTCCACGCCTTCGGCACCTACGTCGTGCTCCTCGGCCAGTCGTTCGGGTGGACGCGCTCCGAGCTGTCGCTCGCGTTCCTGCTGCAGCGCGCCGAGTCCGCGCTCACCGGCCCGATCGAGGGATGGCTCGTGGACCGCTTCGGGCCGCGCGTGATCATGACCGGTGGGGTGCTCACGTTCGCCGGCGGCTTCCTGCTGCTGAGCCGCGTCGACTCCCTCGTGTCGCTCTACATCGCGATGCTCGTGCTGGCGCTCGGCTCCAGCGTCGCCTCGATGATCGCGCCGAGCGTGACGGCGGTGAACTGGTTCCGCCGCCGCCGCGCGCTCGTGCTCTCGCTGCTCGTGACCGGCATGGCGCTCGGCGGCCCGCTCCAGACCGTTGTCGTCCCGGTCATGGAGTCGATGGGCTGGCGCGCCTTCTCGCTCGTCTCCGCCGGCCTCGTCCTCGTCGTCGGGCTCCCCCTCGTCGCCCTCGTGCGGTGGCGGCCGGAGGAGTACGGGCTGCTGCCGGACGGCGACCCGCCGGGCGCGGCCCCCGCCGCCGCCGAGGGCGAGCGTCCCGCTCGCGACGGCGCGGATGAGGGGTTCTCGATCGGACAGGCCCTGCGGACGCGGGCGTTCTGGTTCCTGTCGCTCGGGCACGCCTCGGCGCTGCTCGTCGTGAGTGCGGTGCAGGTGCACATGGTCGCCCACATCAACCTGAGCCTGGGCTACTCGCTGAGCACCGCCGCGTTCATCACGGCGCTCACCACGGCCTCCATGGTCTCCGGTACGCTGCTGGGCGGATGGGCCGGCGACCGGTTCAGCAAGCGCGGGATCATCGTGATGGCGATGTTCGGGCACATGGCGGCCATGCTGCTGGTGGTGTTCTTCTCTTCGTTCCTGGCGCTGGTCGCGTTCGCGGTGCTCCACGGCACCTCGTGGGGCTCGCGCGGGCCGCTGATCAACGCGCTCCGCGCCGACTACTTCGGGCGTGCTTCCTTCGGCAAGGTGATGGGCTTCTCCTCGATGATCATCGGCCTGGGCACGATGACGGGGCCGATGTTCGCCGGGATCGTGTACGACATGACCGGCACGTACCGCATCGCCTTCGCGGTGACCGCCGTCGCCTCCGGGCTCGCCTCGCTGTTCTTCGTGTTCGCGCCGAGGCCCCCGGAGCCGGAATCGAGGTAGACCGTGCGCCTGTCCCTGATCCTGCTGCTGCTGTTCTTCGGCGTCCCCGCCGCCCTCGCCGGGATGGCCGCGCTCGGCACGCCGACCCCGTGCGTGGACCGCACGGCCGCCGCGGCCGACGCCCCCGCGCTCGACTGGGTCGCGCTCGCGAAGCAGGCCGCCGCCGGCGGCACGCCCACGCTCACGGTCACCGAGGCGCAGGCCACCGCGATGGCGCGCCAGTCGCTCTCGGGCGGGGAGGTGCCGGTGACGGACGTGCGCGTCTTCTTCTGCCCGGACGGGCACGCCGAGGTCGCCGGTCGCGTCACGCTCTCCGGCTGGACGTTCAACGCGCTGCTGGAGGCGGGCATCGACAGCGCCGTCGCGCCGCCGATGGTCGAGGTGCGGGGCGTCCGCGTGGGTTCGGTGCCCGGCGTGCTCACCTCGTGGGTGGTCGGGCTGATGCCGGAGGGCGGGCGCAGCGAACTGCCGCTGCCCGCGGGTGCGCAGGTGCGCATCGAGGACGGCCGCGCCGTGCTCACCGGCGGACTCCCGCGGTGAGCGACCCGGACGAGGCTCCTGCGCTCACCTTCCGCCGCGCCACCCGCGACGACGTCGCCACGATCGTCGCGATGCTCGCGGACGACTTCCTGGGCGTCACCCGCGAGCGCCCCGACGACCTGGGCCCCTACCTCCGCGCGTTCGAGCGCATCGACGCCGCGCCGGAGCAGGAACTGATGATCGTGGAACTGGCAGGCACGCCGGTCGGCACGTTCCAGCTCACCTACATCCCGTATCTCACGCACAGCGCCGCGCTGCGCGCCGTGGTGGAGGCGGTCCGCGTCACCTCGGAGCGGCGCGGGACGGGCCTCGGCCACGCGATCTTCGCGTGGATCGCCGACCACGTCCGGGAGCGCGGCTGCGACGTGCTGCAGCTCACCACGGACACGCGCCGCGTGGACGCCCACCGCTTCTACGACGACCTCGGCTTCGTCGCCTCGCACGAGGGGA
>JBFWQJ010000185.1:0-6070 GCA_050249515.1 Dehalococcoidia bacterium
CTGACCTGGCTCGACGCCGAGGACCGCTTCGGCGAGTACAACCTGCCGGTCTTCAAGCCCGCCGGGAAGTAACCCCCGCGGTCTGACCGACACCGCGAGGCGGCCCGGAGCGATCCGGGCCGCCTCTTTGTCTGCGCTGGACAGCGCGCCTACGATGCGAGACGTCCGAGGGCGCAACCACCCAGCGAGGTGCGCACCGTGAGCGTGGGCGTGCAGCAGGCGATCGACCGGGGCCGACGCATCTACCGCGGCTGGTGGATCGTGCTGTCCTGCTACTTCGCGCAGATGATCGCCTCCGGCGCGAGCGGGTGGGTCTTCGGCATCCTGATCGCGCCCATGGGCGCGGAACTGGGCTGGACGCGCAGCGAGATCGTGGTGGCGATCACGATCTCCAGCCTCATTGGCGGGCTGCTGTCCGCGCCCCTCGGCCCGATCGTGGACCGCTACGGGCCGCGGCTACTCATGACGGTGAGCCTGGCCGCCGCCGGGACGATGCTGATCCTGCTGTCGTTCGTGCAGCAGCAGTGGCAGTTCTACCTCGCGTGGGCGGTGATCGGGCTGGCGCAGCCGGGGTTCGGCACGCTCGCCCCCGTGGTCGCGCTCGCCAACTGGTTCATCCGCCGGCGCGCGCTGGCGTTCATGCTGTTCACCTTCGGCTCCGCCACCGCCGGCATCTTCCTCACCCGCGTCGCCGCGTGGATGGCGCCGGAGTACGGCTGGCGCAGCGTCTGGGTCGCGATGGGCGTCGCCGTCTGGCTCCTCGTCCCGCTCACGTGGGCCTCCGTCCGCCGCCGCCCGGAGGACGTGGGCCTGCTCCCGGACGGCGACACCGAGGTCCGCACGGCGACCGAGGCGGACGCCCCCGCCCCACCTGTCGAGGTGCAGTGGACCGCCCGCGAGGCGCTGCGCACGCCCGCGTTCTGGCTGCTCACCTTCGGCTTCACGCTGGTGGGCGCGCCGTCCTCCTCGATCTTCGTGCACATGGCGCCGTACGTCGTGTCGAAGGGGCACTCGTTGGCCGCGGGCGCGGCGGTCGTGTCCTGGTACGGCATCGGCGTGCTGGGCGGCCGGCCGGTGTACGGCTACCTGATCGCGAAGCTCGGCGTGCGCTGGACGCTGGTGATCTACGCCGGCACCTACGGCGCGGTGATCCTCGCCTTCCTCGTCCCCACCGACCTGTTCGCGATCCAGGTGACCGCCGTGCTCCTCGGCATCGCGATCGCCGGCGGGCAGCAGCTCCAGGGGCAGGCGTTCCCCGACTACTACGGGCGCAGCGTCGTCGGCACGCTCTCCGGCTACGCGAGCATCGCGTTCACGGTCGCCCGCGCCGGCGGGCCGCTGTTCGCTGCGCTCGCGTTCGATGTCGGAGGCAGTTATGTCTTCCCGTTCGCGGCGTTCGGTGTCGGCTGCCTTGTGGGTGCACTCGCGTTCGCGCTCGCCCGTCCACCCCGGCACCCGGGGGCGGTGCACCCGCCGGCGGCGGCCGCGAGCGCGTAGGCCCGTCGTCCTCATCACAATCCTGTTGCGCCCTGCCCCGCCCGAGGTGGAGGCCCCTCGACGCGCGCATATAATCGCGGCGAGGGCGCGGCCTGACATACCGGACGCGCGGAGGGGATGCATCGACATGACGAAGCCACTCGACGGGATCCGCGTCTTCGACATCACGCTGGCGGGCGTCGGCCCGTGGTCGGCGAAGCTGCTGGGTGAACTGGGCGCCGACGTGATCCACGTCGAGGCCCCCGGTCGCTCCCCGATGGCGATCCCGCCCATGTTCGACGGGACGTCGATCCTCTACGTGACGGCAAACTCCAACAAGCGCTGCATCACGCTGGACATGAAGGAGCAGAAGGACCGGCAGGCGGCCTACTCGCTGATCCAGTCCTGCGACGTGTTCGTGGAGAACATGCGCCCCGGCGTCATGGAGCGCCTCGGCCTCGACTACGAGTCGCTGTCGAAGGTGAACCCCAACCTCGTCTACCTCTCCGCCTCCGGCTACGGGCAGACCGGCCACATGGTGCCGCGCCCGGGCGCGGACCCGCAGCTCCAGGCGTACTCCGGCTGGGACATGATCACCGGCACGGAGGAGGGTGGCCCGGAGTTCTTCCGCCACTTCGCCCACCTCGACTACAACACGAGCCAGTACATCGTCATGGCGGTGCTGATGGCGCTGTTCAACCGCGCCCGCGGCGGCGGCGGCCAGAAGATCGAGGTGGCGATGCTCGCGGCGGCCATGTCGCTCCAGAGCAGCCGCATCGCGGAGTTCCTCGCCACGGGGAAGACGCCGCCGCGGCTGGGGCACGGCACCACGCAGCACGTCCCGCACCAGGCGTTCCAGTGCCAGGACCGCCGCTGGATGGCCGTCGCCGTGACCGACGAGAGCCAGTGGGCGCCCTTCTGCGAGGCGATCGGCCGCGCCGACCTGGCGCAGGACGCGCGCTTCGCGACGAACCGCGACCGCATCGCGAACCGCGACGCGCTGGTCCCGACCCTCGAGGCGCACTTCGCCACGAAGCCGGTGCGCTGGTGGGAGATGAAGCTGACCGAGGCGGGCGTGCCGCAGGGCCGCTTCCTCTCGTGGAACGAGCTGCGCTTCCACCCGCAGGTGGTGGAGAACGGCATGATGCAGCACGAAGACACCACGGAGTGGGGCCACCTCTACCACGAGGGCGTGCCGTGGCAGTTCTCCAAGTGTGACCCGATCACCTACCGGCCCGCGCCGGCCGTTGGCGAGCACAACGAGCAGGTGCGCGCCGAGATCGCCCAGCTGGAGGCCGCCCCGGCCGCCGCGAAGGCGGGGAGCAACTAATGCCCGGGCCGCTGCAGGGCATCGTCGTCGTCGACATCACGCAGGGCCTCGCCGGCCCGTACTGCTCCATGCTGCTCGGTGACGCGGGCGCCGAGGTGATCAAGGTGGAGCCGCCCACGGGCGACGCCGCCCGCACCTACGGCCCGCCCGCGCGCGGCGAGGATGCCGCGCCGTTCGTGGAGCTGAACCGCAACAAGCGCAGCGTCGCGCTCGACATCGAGCGGCCGGAGGGGATGGACGCGCTCCGCCGCCTCATCGCCACGGCGGACGTGCTGCTCACGGACCTGTCGCCGGCGCGCGCCGCCGACCTGCACCTGGACTACCCGAGCGTGGAGGCGATCAGCAAGCGCGTCGTCCAGTGCAACATCACCCCCTTCGGGGAGCGCGGGCCGATGGCCAACCAGCCGGGCGCGGAGCTCGTCATCCAGGCGATGTCGGAGTACACCGAGTCGCTGGGCACCATGGGCGAGCCGCCCGTGCGCCTCGGCACGGACGTGGGCAACATCAACACCGGCGGGCAGGCGCTCCAGGGCATCGTCGCCGCGCTGTTCATGCGCGAGCGCACGGGCGAGGGCCAGCTGGTCACCGTGAACATGCTGAACACGCTCATGCACCTGCGCGGCATGATGTGGGCCTCGCACTCGGAGGGCGTGGACGACTGGTGGGGCTTCCACCAGGACACGTACATCAAGCCCGCCGACCACGGCTACACCACGAAGGACGGCTACGTCTTCCTCACCGCCGGTCAGGGCACGCTCTCCCCGGAGAGCCTCCGCGCCCTGACCGACAAGCTCGGCATCGACCCGAAGGTGTACGAGGACCCGCGCTGGGCCGGCAACGGCGCCGGCGTCATCGGCGGCTCCAGCCGCTTCGGGTTCGAGGTCAAGCCGATCTGGAACGAGGCGCTCAGCAGGTTCACCACCCAGCAGGTGATCGAGATGTTCGACGAGGCGGGCGCCAACGCCTTCCCTGTGAACAACTACGAGACCCTGTTCGCGGACCCGCAGGTGAACGAGATCAACATGGTGCAGGAGTTGAGCGACGCCGCCGGCTCCTACCGCACGCTCGGCTCGCCGTGGATCTTCAAGCAGACGCCCGCCGCCCCCCGCTCCGCGTCGCCGGCCCTCGGCCAGCACACGGACGAGGTGCTCGCGGGCGCCGGCTTCAGCGCGGACGACATCGCGAAGCTCAAGCAGGCGGGCGCCGCGCGCTAGGCCGAGCCCGACCGCGGTACGACGAGGCGAGGGGCGGCTCACGGGCCGCCCCTCTGCTTCACCGGCCCCCTTGCCCGGCTCCCCCCGTTGGCGCGCGGCGGCGGCGGCGGGGACAATGCGAGGAGCCAGCACCCACCCCCCTCGAGCGGCGCGCGCCACGAGCGAGACGCGCCGGACCAGGAGCGATCCATGACGACCGGTCAGCAGGAACACGTCGAGTCCATCAAGCAGACCGTCCGCGACATCTGCAAGAACTTCCCCGGCCAGTACTGGCGCGAGCTGGACGAGGTGCGCGGCTACCCCACCGAGTTCGTGAACGAGCTCACCCGCCTCGGCATGCTGTCCGTGCTCATCCCGGAGGAGTACGGCGGCGCCGGCCTCGGGCTGGTCGAGGGCGGCGCGATCCTCGAGGAGATCTGCAAGTCCGGCGGCAACGCGGCCGCGTGCCACGCGCAGATGTACACGATGGGCGTGCTGCTGCGGCACGGCTCGGACGAGCTGAAGCGCCGCTACCTGCCACAGGTGGCCTCCGGCGACCTGCGCCTGCAGGCCTTCGGCGTCACGGAGCCGGACGCCGGGTCCGAGACGACGAAGCTGCGCACCACCGCGGTCCGCAAGGGCGACGTCTACGTGGTCAACGGCCAGAAGATGTTCATCTCCCGCGTGCAGCACTCCGACCTGATGATCCTCCTCGCGCGGACCACGCCGTACGACGAGCTGGAGGACAAGACGAAGGGCCTCTCCTGCTTCGTCGTGGACCTGCGCGATCTGAAGGGGCTGGACGTCCGCCCGCTGAAGCTGATGTTCAACCACCACTCCACGGCGCTGTTCTTCGACAACGTGGAGATCCCCGCCGAGAACCTCATCGGCGAGGAGGGGATGGGCTTCCGATACATCATCGACTCCTGGAACGCGGAGCGAATCCTGGTCGCGTCGGAGGCGCTGGGCGACGGCTACTGGTTCATCGACAAGGCGTCGAAGTACGCGAGCACGCGCGAGGTCTTCGGGCGGCCGATCGGCGCGAACCAGGGCGTGCAGTTCCCGATCGCGCTGGCGTACTCGCACCTGGAGGCGGCGCGCATGGTGCGCGACAAGGCGGCGGAGCTCTTCGACGCCGAGCAGGCCTGCGGCGCGGAGGCGAACATGAGCAAGCTGCTCGCGGCCGACGCCTCGTGGGAGGCGGCCAACGCCTGCCTCAACACCTACGGCGGCGCCGGCTTCGACACGGAGACGGACGTGGAGCGGAAGTTCCGCGAGACGCGCCTGTGGTCGATCGCGCCGGTGAACAACAACCTCGTGCTGGCGTTCATCGGCCAGCGCGTGCTCGGGATGCCGCGCTCCTACTAGGGGGCGTCGAGGGAGGTCTGGCATGGCTGAGGTGACGGGCTGGGAAGGCCGCTTCTTCGACGACTTCAACGTCGGCGACATCTACCGCGTGCGCTACGGGCGCACGGTCACGGAGAACGACAACATCTGGTTCACGCTGCTCACAAACAACAGCAACCAGATCCACTTCAACAACGACTACGGCGCGAAGACCGAGTTCGGCCAGTGCCTGGTGAACAGCACGCTCACCTTCGCCATCGTCACCGGCATGTGCGTCGCGGACGTCAGCGAGAACGGGTTCGCCCTCGGCTGGGACGAGGTGCGCATGCCGAACCCGCTCTTCGCCGGGGACACGCTCTACGCGGAGACCGAGGTGCTGGAGAAGCGCGAGTCGAAGTCGCGCCCGACGCAGGGCGTGGTCAAGGTGAAGCACCGCGGCATCAAGCAGGACGGCACGATCGTCATGGAGATGACGCGCAACATCATGGTCTGGAAGCGCGAGGCCGCCCCGACCGTGGGCGTCTTCCCCGAGCCCAAGTACTAGCCCCCGAGCCGCCGAGGTCACCGGGGGCGGCCCTCACGCTCCCCCGGGACGCGAAGCGCTGCGCGCTCGCCTCGGGTCGCTCGCGACCCGTCGCTCCCTTCACGCCCGAGGCGCGCCGGCGGGCCGCGCGCGCGGCCTCCGCTTCGGACCCCCGCGCCCATTCTGGGTAGTGGGGTGGGG
>JBFWQJ010000186.1:0-6062 GCA_050249515.1 Dehalococcoidia bacterium
CCTTCGCGCCGCGCCGGGGCTGCGCATGTGCGTGCGTGATGTCGATGCTCATCCGAAGGGCTCGCCGGAGCCCGGGAGGATGCCGCGATGGCAACGTGGGCGACGTGGGCGCTGGTGGGACTCGGACTCGTCGCCGTGATCGCGGCGATGGCGCTCTGGGACATCGTCCAGACGAAGCACGCCATCCTGCGCGTCTACCCGATCATCGGGCGGCTGCGGTACCTGCTGGAGAAGGTCGGACCGGAGCTGCGCCAGTACATCGTCACCAGCGACCTGGCGGAGCGGCCGTACCACCGCGCGCAGCGGTCGTGGGCGTACCGCGCGGCGAAGGGCGTGGACGCGGCGATCGGCTTCGGCACGCAGGAGGACATCGCCAGCCCCGGCCAGTACCACTTCCTCCCCTCGCCCTTCCCGGTCCTGCACGACGAGGCGCCTCGCGACGCCGCGCCGCACGTCGTCGGCCCGCACCGGCCGAGGCCGTTCGTGGCGCGCTCCCGCATCGGCATCGCGCCCATGTCGTTCGGCGCGCTGTCGGAGGCGGCCGTGCAGGCGCTCTCGCTGGGCGCGGGCGAGGCGGGCGTGGCGATCAACACCGGCGAGGGCGGCCTCGCGCCGCACCACCTCGTCGGCGGCGGGCCGGTGATCTTCCAGGTGGGGCCGGCGAAGTACGGCGTCCGCACGCCGGACGGCGAGATGGACTGGGCGCGCCTGCGCGAGATCGGCGCGCACCCGCAGGTGGTGGCGATCGAGATCAAGGTCGGGCAGGGCGCGAAGCCCGGGAAGGGCGGCATCCTCCCCGGCGCGAAGGTGACGCCGGAGATCGCCGCGATCCGCGGCATCCCGGCCGGGGAGCCCTCGTTCTCCCCGAACCGCTTCGAGGAGTTCGCCACCGTCCCCGAGCTGGTCGACTTCGTGGAACGCGTGAAGGCCGAGGTGCCCGTCCCCGTCGGTGTGAAGATCGTCGTCGGCGACCGGGCGTTCCCGGACGCCCTCGCGCGCACCCTCGCCGAGGAGGGCCGCGGCCCTGACTACGTCTCCGTGGACGGCGCGGAGGGCGGCACCGGCGCCGCCCCCATGTCGCTCACCGACCACATGGGGCTCCCGCTGCGCGACGCCCTCGTGGAGGTGGACGACGCGTATCGGCGCTGGGGCGTGCGTGACCGCGTCACGCTGATCGGCGCGGGGCGCATCGTCACCGGCGCAGAGGCGGCGCACGCGCTCGCGCTCGGCGCCGACCTCGTGAACATCGGGCGCGGGTTCCTGTTCTCGATCGGCTGCATCCAGGCGCTGCGCTGCCACACCAACGAGTGCCCCACCGGCGTCGCCACGCAGAGCGCGTGGCGGCAGCGCGGCCTCGTCCCGCGCGACAAGCGCAGCCGCGTGGCGAACTACGCGCGCGCCGTGCAGGAGGACCTGATGGTCGTGACGCGCTCGCTCGGCCTGCGCTCGCCCGGCGAGCTCACGCGCGAGCACCTCGAGGTGGTCGTGGCGGTGGGCCAGCGGATGCGCGCGAGCGACCTCTACCCGTATCCGCCGCTGGCGCTGCAGGCGCTGGTGTCCCGGGACGTCATGGCGCGCTTCGCTCCGGAGCCCGCCCCCGAGTACTGGGTCGCGTGATCTCGATGGCCCGCGCGGGCTAGCGGCCGACCGTGCTCCGGAACCACCGGAAGTAGTGCACGATCAGCAGCAGGATCAGGCCCACGGTCGTGAAGTTCGAGATCCGCCGCACGTCGCGGTTCCCGTTGAACTCGACCAGCGTGATCGTCACGGACACCGCGATCAGCGCGAGCACGATCGCGATGCGCGCGTGCCTCGACAGCATCGCGCCCAGCCCACCCGCGTCGCGGTAGGCCCACACGACGAGCGCGATCCCCAGCGGGACGAGCGCGATCAGCGCCGTCAGGTGCGCGGCACTGAACACCGGCCGCCACCACGCCGCCCCGTTCATCGCGCCCGCGATCGTGGCGATCAGCCCGAGGATCGTGAGCACGCCGAAGATGCGGAAGGTCTTGTCCACGGTGCGCAGGGTGTTGTCCATGCACTCCATGGTCGCACCGCCTCGGACGCATGGAAACACCCGCACCGCGCGGGCACACGGCAGATGTCGTACGTGATACGTTCCGCGCGGCGGCAGGTGCAGGAGGCGTCCGATGAAGTTCGACGAAGCAGTGCGCTCGGTCCTCGGCAAGTACGCGACGTTCGAGGGGCGCGCCGGGCGCTCGGAGTTCTGGTACTGGGTTCTCTTCACGCTGCTGGTGCAGGTCGTGATCAGCGTCCTCGACCAGTTCATCTGGGGCGCGGGGATGCTCGGCTTCCTCTTCTCGCTGGCCGTGCTCATCCCCGGGATCGCCGTCGGCGTCCGCCGCCTGCATGACGTGGGGAAGACCGGGTGGCTCATGCTGATCGGGCTGATCCCGATCGTCGGCCTGTACCTGCTCTACCTCGCGGTGCAGCCGAGCCAGGGGCCGAACCAGTACGGCGAGGGCCCCGCGGGGCCGCTCGCGCGGGCGACGGCGTAACCCGCTAGGCCGAGGCGCGCACGCCCGGCTCGCCGAGTGCGAGCCGGGCGCCCTCGTGCGCGAGCAGCCACTGCTTGCGCTCGATCCCGCCGCCGTAGCCGGTCAGGTCGCGGTTGGCGCCCACCACCCGGTGGCACGGGACGACGATGGAGATCGGGTTGCGGCCGTTCGCCGCCCCGACGGCCCTCGAGGCGGTCGGGCGGCCGACGCGCGCCGCGATCGTGCCGTAGTTCACGGTCTCGCCGTACGGGATGTCGCGCAGCGCGAGCCACACGCGCAGCTGCCAGTCCGTGCCGCGCGGGGCCAGCGCGAGGTCGAACGTGCGGCGCGCGCCGGCGAAGTACTCGGCCAGCTGCCGCCGCACCTCGTGCGCCTCCGGGCCGCCGCGCGTCGCGGACTCGCCCGTCTCGCGCTCCAGCCGCGTCACCGCCGGCAGCTCGTCCGTCTCGCCGTTCAGGAAGTCCAGGCGCACGAGGCCCTCCGCGCAGCCGCCGATGAACAGGCGGCCGACCGGCGAGTCCACCACGTCGTAGTACGCCATGCGGGCCTCCTCGCGCGGCGCTACTCGCCGCTCCCCCAGTCGCGCTCCTCGCGCGCCTCGTCGAAGCGCTCGCGCGCGGGGCTGGGCGCGGGCCACTGGACGAGGTAGCGCGGCGAGGTGTGGTTGTACCAGTAGTGGGGCATGTGGCACGCGCCGTTGTACGGCGTGCAGTCGTGCTCGGGCATCACCTGCTGCATCAGTCGGTCGCGCTGGATGTCGTTCATCGTGCTCCTCGGCCCCCCGGCCGCCGCGCCCCATCCTACCGCGCCGGGCCACTGCGGGCCGCACCCCCACGGAAGCGCGGTGTATGCTCCCGCCGAGGCACCAGCCCGGCGGGCGGCCTCGCGGCGCGGCCGGTCCCGGCGTGCGCCCATCGAGCATCGCAGCACCCTGGAGGCACCTCAATGCGACCGAACACCGCGCTCCGCGCCTGGCGCGCCGGCCAGCAGACCGTCGGCGCCTGGCTGTCCATCCCCAGCGGCCACAGCGCCGAGGCGATGGCGCACGCCGGCTTCGACTGGCTGTGCGTGGACATGCAGCACGGGCTCATCGACTACGGCGCGGCCGTGGAGATGATGCGTGCGATCTCCACCACGGACACCATCCCGTTCGTCCGCGTCCCGTGGAACGAGCCCTCGATGATCATGAAGGTGCTGGACGCCGGCGCGTACGGCGTGGTCGTCCCGCTGGTGAACAACCGCGAGGAGGCGGAGCGCGCCGTCTGGGCCGCGAAGTACCCGCCGGAGGGCGGCCGCTCCTCCGGCCCCGCGCGCGTCTCCTTCTACGCCGGCGACGGCTACCAGGACCACTCCAACGAGGAGACCGCGGTCATCGTCATGATCGAGACGAAGGAGGGCATCGAGAACATCGACGAGATCCTCAGCGTCCCGGGCGTGGACTGCGCGTACATCGGCCCGAGCGACCTCGCCTATGCGCTCGACATGAAGCCGACGGGCGACAACCGCGACGAGCGGCACCAGCAGGTGTGCCTGGAGCTGATGGAGGCGTGCAAGCGCCACGGCGTGGCGCCGGGCATGCACACCAGCAGCCTGGAGTTCACCACCATGTGGCTGAAGGCCGGCTTCCAGATGGTGACGCTGGGCAGCGACCTGGGCGCGATGCG
Organism: Dehalococcoidia bacterium; assembly: GCA_050249515.1. Lineage (GTDB taxonomy): Bacteria > Chloroflexota > Dehalococcoidia > UBA2979 > UBA2979 > SHYQ01. The sequence continues at coordinate 4,184 of JBFWQJ010000186.1, forward strand.
CGCGAAGATCGCGAGCGACCTGGCCGCCGCGCGCGGCGACACCGGCATCGCGCCGACCTTCGCCGAGGCGTAACGGGATGCCCGCCGTCCCCGCCGCCGCCCTCACCGACTACATCGCGCGCATCTTTGCGGCGACCGGTTCGCCCGAGGACGAGGCGCGCCGCGTCGCGGAGCACCTGGTCGGCGCGAACCTGCGCGGGCACGACTCGCACGGGGTGATCCGCACGCCGGGGTACGTGAACCTGGCGAGCACCGGCGTGCTGAAGCCGGGCGCCTCGCCGAGCGTGCTGCGCGAGTCCGCCTCCACGGCGCTGCTGGACGGCGGGTGGAACTACGGGCAGGTCGCCGCGTTCCACGCGACCGAGCTGGCGATCGCGAAGGCGCGCGAGACCGGAATCGGATGGGTGTCCGCGTGCAACAGCGGCCACATCGGCCGCGTCGGTGCGTACGGCGAGCAGGTGGTGGCCGCGGGGATGATCGCGTTCGGCGGCGTGAACTCGCCGGGCACGAGGCTGACCGCCGCCTTCGGCGGGGCGCATCGGCGTCTCGGCACCAGCCCGATCATGATCGCGATGCCCGGCCCGAGCGCGGGGGAGCCGTTCGTCCTCGACATGGCGACGTCGGTGATTGCGGAGGGCAAGGTGCGCGTCGCCGTGAACAAGGGCGTGCAGCTGAAGCCGAACCTGATCATCGACGGCGACGGGCACCCGACCACGGAACCGCGCGACTTCTACGGCACCGGCGCCAACCCGAAGCAGGGTGCGCTGCTCCCCGTGGGCGGCGACACCGGCGGCCACAAGGGCTTCGCGCTGAACATGGCGATGGAGGCGCTCTCCGGCATCCTCTCCGGCGCCGGCACCTCCGTGGAGGGCCAGCGCGGCACCAATGGCGTGTTCATCATGGCCCTGGACCCCGCGCGCTTCATGGAGGCCGGCGCCTTCGTCGCGATGATGGCCGCGCTCGTCGGCCATGTGAAGGAGCCGCCCTACGCCCCGGGCGTGACCGAGGTGCTGACGGCCGGCGAGCCGGAGCGGCGCACCATGGCGGAACGCCTCGCCTCCGGCGTCCCGCTGGACGACGAGACGTGGAAGCAGATCGCGGAGGCGGCGACCTCCGTCGGCGTCACGCCGCTGCAGGTGTCGTGACCCCCGTACGCCGCCCGTCCGCGAGCGCGCAGGGTGGGCTCTTCGAGCCGACCTCGTGGCAGGGGCTCACCGCCGCCTGCGCGGAGATCGCCCGCGCGCTCGGGCTGGACGTGGAGACCGAGGTCTACGTGGGGCGGCGCATCTGGGGCGCGCGCCGGCGCATCGACATCGTGATCACGGACCGGGCGCAGCGCCGCTCGCTCGGCATCGAGGCGAAGTACCAGAAGAGCGCCGGCAGCGCCGAGGAGAAGATCCCGAGCACGATCGAGGATATCCGCGCGTGGCCGATCCCCGGCATCGTCTGCTTCTACGGCCCGGGGTTCAGCAGCCACATGCGGTCGTTCCTGCTCTCCAGCGGCAAGGCCGTGGAGTTGAGCGACCTGGAGACGTGGCTCCGTCTCTACTTCGTCCTGCCGGTGCCGCGTGCCGCCTTCGTCCCGGACCCGCGCCCGGACGACGCCGAGGCGGACGACGAGCCGGACGAGGACGCCTGAGCCGACTCCAGCCGCCCGCGTGACACCTCGCGCGGGTAGTTCGTGACGATCAGCTCGTCGATGACGCCACGGCGGTCCCCGCGCGAGTTGATCGCGCGTCGCGCGGGCGTCCGGTCGATGACGTAGCCGGGGCGGCGGCCGGGCTCGGCGTCGAGGAGCGTGACCTCCTCACCCTCGTACAGCCCGATCAGCCAGTCCGCCGCGGAGTTGGAGAGCATCGCCGCGACACCACGGCGCGTG
>JBFWQJ010000187.1:0-6047 GCA_050249515.1 Dehalococcoidia bacterium
GCCGCGTGACGCGCGTGACGCTGGACGTGCGCTGCGGGCAGGGCTTCTACGTGCGGTCACTCGCGCACGACCTGGGCGCGGCGCTGGAGACCGGCGGCACGATCGCCGCGCTGCGCCGGACGCAGGTCGGCCCGTTCCTCGTAGAGGACGCGACGCCCCTCGACCGCGCGGTCGAGCAGCTCGAGTCGGGCGCGCTGGCGGGGCTGGTCCAGCCGCCGGACGCGGTGATCTCCCACCTTCCTCGCGCGAGCATGAGCGAGGATGAGGTCGTACGAGTGAGAAACGGGCTCGCGGTACGCCTTGACGCCCTGCTCACAGCCGATGAGCTGGCCGGAGCGGACCAGGTGCGCTGCTACGGTCCGGACGGGACGTTCGTCGGCCTGCTCCGGCCGAAGGGCGAAGCGGGGCTCTGGCACCCGTTCCGGGTCTTCCCACCTGATACGATCACCCCCCGGTAGTGGGGAGTCGCGTTGACACGCGGTTCCCGCGTACCGTACGAACGGCAAAACGCACCGCGACCGTGGCCCGCCCGATGCTGGCACGAACGCAATGCTCGACGGCCCGCCTCGCCCCTCGGCGATCCGGCGCCGCTCACGGAGGACGAATGGAAGCCTACTGCTTGAAGTGCCGCACGAAGCGGGAGATGGCCGAACCGGTCGCCATCCAGATGAAGAACGGCAAGCCCGCCACCGAGGGCAAGTGCCCCACGTGTGGCACCAAGATGTTCAAGATCGGCAAGACCGAGGCGCACTCCTAGGCGCTGTTTCCTCCCCACAGCATCAGACGCGACGCCGCTCCCCGTGAGCGGCGTCTGCACGTCCCGACCCATCCGGGCGCGCGGTCCCGCAGGGCACGCACCCCCGCGTTAGCGGCTCCCTCGACGCGACGCCCGCGCATCGGGCACGTCCAGCGCCAGGCGCAGGAACGCCTGCACGCGCGCGTCCGGCGCGGCGCCCGCGCGGCGCACGCCGAGGAGCATGCGCTCCGCCACCTGCTCGCCGCGCTCCGCACGCCCGGCCTCCACGTCCGCGGCGGCCACCCCCTCCGGCAGCACGCTCCAGCCCAGGCCCAGCGCCACCACCTGCCGCAGCACCTGCGGGTTGCCGGACTCCAGCATCACCCGGGGCGCAATGCCCAGGCGGCGCAGACCCTCGTCGATCAACCCGCGCGTGTGCGAGCCCGTCGGGTACAGCGCCCATTCCACCTCGCCCGGCCCGGCCCCCGCGCCGGGCGGCGCGTATACGTGCAGCGCCTCCGTCCGCACGGGGACCGCCTCCAGGTCGTCTCCGGCCGGCGCGATGACGAAGGCGAGGTCGAGTTCGAAGCGGCGCAGGCCGTCCATCAGCGCCTCGGACGTGTCCACGAGCAGCCGCAGGTCGACGCCCGGGTGCGCCTCCCGGAACGCGCCGATGGTCCCGGGGAGGAGGTACAGGCTGGCAGCATCGATCATGCCGACGGCGAGGGAACCGGCGTCGCCCTGCCTCCGCGCCGCGATCCAGCCGTGGAGCTCCGTGGCGCGGCCCAGCACCTCCGAGGCGAACCGCGCGACCTCGACGCCCGCCTCCGTGAGCACCCGGCGGCGCCCCGCCCGCTCGAAGAGCGGCACGCCGAGGTGGCGCTCGAGCGCGGCGAGCGCCTGCGAGAGCGCGGGCTGGCTGACGCCCAGCCGTTCCGCCGCGGCGGTGAACGTCGGTGCGCGCTCCACCTCGCGGAGGTAGGCGAGCTGGTGGGCGTGGAACGGGAAGGGCACGGACGGGGCCGTCGCCGGCGGGAGGTTTGGCGAGAATGGATCACGCGGGGACGTCATATATGGAATGCTAATCGTTTCCATCCGATTCATCCATTGGACGAATCAGTCACCGCCGAGGACGATGGGCACAACACCACCTCACCCATAGGCTCCCCCGGCGGAGCCGGCGCCGCCACCCGGAGGGGCACGCGGCGGACGAGAGGACTCCAGATGGCCGAGAACGGCAAGATCAACGTCGCGATCATCGGCGTGGGCAACTGCGCCTCGTCGCTCGTGCAGGGCGTCGAGTTCTACAAGAACGCCGAGGCCGGCGACGTCATCCCGGGGCTGATGCACCCGGTGCTCGGCGGCTACCACATCCGCGACATCAACTTCACGGCCGCCTTCGACGTGGACGCCGACAAGGTCGGCAAAGACCTCAGTGAGGCGATCTTCAGCGGCCAGAACAACACCGTGAAGTTCACGGACGTCCCCGCCACCGGCGTGACCGTCTCGCGCGGCATGACCCACGACGGCCTGGGCAAGTACCTGTCCGAGGTGATCACGAAGGCCCCCGGCCAGACCGCGGACATCGTGAAGATCCTCAAGGAGACCAAGACCGACGTGGTCATCAACTACCTCCCGGTGGGGTCCGAGATGGCGACGAAGTGGTACGTGGAGCAGATCCTCGAGGCCGGCTGCGCGATGGTGAACTGCATCCCGGTCTTCATCGCTCGCGAGGAGTACTGGGCGAACCGGTTCAAGGAGAAGAACCTGCCGATCGTCGGCGACGACATCAAGTCGCAGGTCGGCGCGACGATCCTGCACCGCGTCCTCGTGCGGCTGTTCCAGGACCGCGGCGTGCGCATCGACCGCACCTACCAGCTGAACTTCGGCGGCAACACCGACTTCATGAACATGCTGGAGCGCGAGCGCCTGGAGTCGAAGAAGATCTCGAAGACCAACGCCGTCACCAGCCAGATCGCGTACGACCTGCCGGACGCCGACGTGCACGTGGGCCCCTCCGACTACGTGCCGTGGCTGAAGGACCGCAAGTGGTGCCACATCCGCATCGAGGGCACGACCTTCGGCGACGTGCCGCTGAACCTGGAGACCAAGCTCGAGGTGTGGGACTCGCCGAACTCCGCCGGCGTCGTGATCGACGCCGTCCGCGCGGCGAAGATCGGCCTCGACCGCGGCATCGGCGGCCCCCTCTACGAGACCTCGGCGTACTTCATGAAGTCGCCGCCGCGCCAGATGCTGGACGAGGACGCCCGCGACCAGCTCGAAGCGTTCATCACGGGGGCCTAACCGGTCCTCGACCCCGTTGCCGCGTCCCCGCGCTACCCTCGACAGGACGTCGAGGGTCGCGGGGACAGGCTGCCGGTGCTGCTCTACAGCGCGTTCATCATCGGGACCACCCTCGCCAGGGTGGTCCCGTTGCGTCTGAGCTACGCGCTGGCGCGGGGCATCGGCCTGGCGACGTACTACGCGTGGCGCGGCGGCCGGCGGCGCTGCATCCAGAACCATCGCCACGTCACCGGCGGCGACGAGGCGGCGGCCCGCCGCCATGCGCGCGCCTCCTTCGCGAACTACCTCGTCTACCTCGTCGACTTCTTCCGGCTGCTCGGCACCGCACCCGACGCGTTGCGGGAGCGCGTGCGCTCCGAGGACTGGGCGCGGGTCGCGGCGGAACGTCGGGGCCGCGGCATCGTCGCGATGACGCTCCACTACGGCAACTGGGACATCGCGGCGGCGCTGTTCGCACAGCACGGCATGGGCGTCACGGCCGTGGCCGACCGTTTCCCGAACGCGCGCGTCAACGACTTCGTCGTCGGGTCGCGGCGGCACCTCGGCTTGACCGTGGTGCCGGCGGACCGCCCGGGGCCGGCGCTGCTGCGCGCGCTGCACCGCGACGACGTCGTCGCGCTGCTCATCGACATCCCCACCGCCGAGGGCGTGCCGGTCACGTTCTTCGGCGACACGATCCGCGTCTCGGACGGGCCGGCGCGCCTCGCGCTGCGGAGCGGGGCGAACGTGGTCGCGGGGGTGACCGTGCGCGAGGAGCCGTGGAGCGACCGCGTGCGCGCGGAGGCGCAGACCGTGGCCTTCACGCCGACGGGCGACGCCGAGGCAGACGCGCGCGCGCTGATGCAGGCCGTGTTCACGCACCTGGAGGCGCTGGTCCGGCGCGACCCGGCGCAGTGGTACATCTTCCGCAACCTCTGGCCGTCGGACGCGGCGGGGGCGGTGCGCTGATGATCCACTACCTCGCGCTCCTGCTCCTCGTGCGCCTCGGCGAGCGGATCCCGCTGCCGCTGCTGGACGCGGCGGCACGGGTGGCGGGGACGCTGGCGTGGCGGCTCTCGCGCCGCCTGCGCGCCGTGACGCGCGACCACATGCGGCACGTCCTGGGCCCGCAGGCGGCCGCCGGCGAGGTCGACCGCGCCGCGCGCGAGGCGGTGCGGACGGCGGCGCGCGGCTACGCGGAGTTCGCGCACCTCCCCGCGTTCACGCCGGAGGCGGTGCGGGCGCGCGTCGTGTCGTTCCAGGGGCTGGACGCGCTGACCGGCGCGGCGGCGGAGGGGCGGGGCGCGATCCTCGTCTCCGCGCACCTCGGCGCGCCGGAGATGCTCAGCCGCGCGGCACCGGCGTTCGGCATCGACTTCGCGGCGATCGAGGAGCCGCTGGAGCCGCCTCGCGTGCGCGCCCTGGTGCACGGGCGGCGCGCGGTCGCCGGCGTGCACTACGTCCCGGCCACGCTCGCCGGGCTGCGCGAGGCGCGCCAGCACCTCGCGCGGGGCGGGGTGCTGGGCGTGCTGGTGGACCGCGACGTGCTGCACACCGGCCGGCGGGCGACGTTCTTCGGCGAGCGTGCGCTGATGCCGCCCGGCGCCGTGGAACTGGCGCACCGCACCGGCGCGCCGCTGGTGGCCGTCTGGTGCACGCGCGAGGCAACCGGGCGCTACCGCCTGCGGGCGGAGCGCCTCGACCTGCCGCCGGCCACCGGCGACCGCGAGGCGGACGTGGCCGCGGGGATGCGCGTGGTCATCGCGGCGCTGGAGGAGGCGATCCGCGCGACGCCGGGGCAATGGTTCCCGCTGACCTCGATCTGGAATGGCCTCGCGGCTGATCGCATGCGTGCGTCGTCAGACCGTGCGGCGCGCCTACAATGACATCGTTCGGAAACCGGAGCGTACGGAAAGACCGCCATGACCGGCGACGCTGAGCGCATGGATCGCGAGGAGCCGACGCAGCCGCGGCGGTTCGGCCGCGCCGACCTGCAGGTGCACACCTCGCACGGCGACGGCATGGAGGACGCCCGCACGATCTTCGAGCGCGTCGAACTGCGCGGCGAGCTGGACGTGATCGCCGTCACGGATCATGACGACGTGCGCGGCGCGCTGGAAGCGCGCGACGTGCACGCCCGCACCCGCTACCACTTCGACCTGGTGACGGGCATCGAGGTCACGACCCGGCACGGGCACCTGCTGGCGCTGTGGGTGGACCAGCCGATCCCCTCGTTCCGCTCGCTGGAGGCCACCGTGGCCGCGGTGCACCGCGCCGGCGGGCTCGCCGTGGTGCCGCACCCGTTCTCCGCGCTGACGCGCTCCGTGGGCCGGCGCACGCTGGAGCGCGTGCTGTCGATCGAGGACGAGAGCACCCACCCGGACGGCATCGAACTGGCGAACCCGACCAGCCTCGGCTGGGACACAGGGGCTCGCGCCCGGCAGCTGAACGCCACGCGCTACCGGCTGGCGGAGACCGGCGGCAGCGACGCCCACTTCGTGGAGGCGGTCGGCGCCGCGTACACGCTGTTCCCGGGCCGCGACGCCGCAGCGCTGCGCGCCGCGATCCTCGGGCGGCGCACGAGCGGCGTGCTGGACCAGGGCACGCCGATGCGCGAGATCGGCGCGCGGCGCCTCGCGCTGCAGCAGGTCCGCGGGCTGTCCGTGACGCCCCGCAAGGTGCTGGGCCCGTTCGCGGAGCGGCTGCGCGCGCGGATGCGCAGGACGGGGCCCGCGTGAAGATCGCGCTGGTCTCCCCGTACGACTGGGGCGTCCCCGGCGGCGTGAACACGCACGTGGCGGCGCTCTCCGGCCACCTCCGCGACCGCGGACACGAGGTGAAGATCCTCGCGCCGGCCGCGCGCGACGTGGACGACCCGCACGTCATCACGCTGGGCCGGCCGTGGCCGGTGGCCGCCTCCGGCAGTGTGGTGCGCATCGCGCTGGACCCGCGCGTGGGACGGCGCGTGAAGCAGGTGCTGCTGCGCGAGCAGTTCGACGTGGTGCACGTGCACGAGCCGCTGATGCCG
>JBFWQJ010000188.1:0-6014 GCA_050249515.1 Dehalococcoidia bacterium
CGTGGTGCGCGGAAGAAGCGAGGAACGCGGCCTAGTCGCGCGACTGGATCACCTGGCCGCGCTGGATGACGCGGGTGATGTCCATGATCACCGCCAGGCCCAGCATGTCCGGGTCGCTGTTGCGCTAGGCCTCCGCGGCGTTGTCGTAGACCTGCTTGTCGATCGCCTTGTCGTTCGCCACGCGCGCCTCGCCGTGGATCTGGAACGCCAGGCGGGTCACCGGGTTGCGGTACTGCATCGCGGCCTGCGGGTTCTCGGAGATGCGCTTCAGGAAGCCTCGGTCGGGGTTGCGCATCCAGACGGCGATCTGGTCGTCGCTGAACGCCTGCGTGGTGCCGAAGAACCCGAGCGAGGGCTGGCCGTCCGCCCCGACCGTCGCCCAGACGATCGGCGCACCGTCCGTGAACGCGTTGTTGATCGCCTGCTTCATGTCGTCGTCGAGCTTGATCATTCGGACTCGTCACCCCTGGTGTCTGTTGCGATGCTGCTGCCGGTGGCACAGTAGATTCTACTGCGCCCACGGACAAGGGCCGTGCGCACCAGTCCGGGGCCGCGACCGCACGCGGCGGCTCCCCTACGATGGCGCCATGACGACCGACCCCACCCCGACCAAGGCGCGCGGCGACTGGCGCGACGGGCTGCCCGAGGACGTCGCCCGCGACGGACTGCCCCCGGCCCGCGCGATCCGCTTCGACTCGCGCGAGGTCGAGGCCGGCGACGTGTTCGTGTGCATCGTCGGCGGGCAGGCGGACGGCCATGCCTATGCGGCACAGGCCGTGGAGCGCGGAGCGGTCGCGCTCGTCGCGCAGGAGGGCCACGCCGCGGCGGGGATCGACCTCGAGGCGCTCGGCGTGCCGGTCGTTCGCGTCCCGGACACGCGCGCGACGCTGGCGCAGGTGAGCGCCGCGCACGAGGGCTACCCCGCGCAGTCCCTCGTGGTGATCGGCGTCACGGGGACGGACGGCAAGTCGACGACCTCGTTCCTGATCCACGCTGGCCTGCAGATGTGCGGCGTGCAGGCCGGGCTGCTCACCACGATCGAGTCACGCATCGGCGACCGCGTCCTACCGAACCCCACCCGGCTGACCTCGCAGGAGGCGCCGTTCGTCCAGCGCATGCTCGCCGAGATGGTCGAGGCGGGCTGCACGCACGCCGTGATCGAAAGCACCTCGATCGGCCTGGACCTGCACCGGCTGGACGCCTGCGCGTTCGATGTCGCGGTGTTCACGAACCTGACCAGCGACCACCTCGACTACCACGGCAGCATGGAGCACTACCGCGCCTCGAAGGGGCGGCTGTTCGAGATGCTGGACGAGCCGGGGCCGGAGAAGCCGCGGCGTGTGCGGCGCACCGCCGTCCTCAACCGCGACGACCCGGCGTGGAAGTACTTCGCGGGACGCACGAAGTCGCGCGTGGTCACCTACGGCATCGACGACCCGGAGTCGGACGTGCGCGTGGAGGACCTGATGCTGTGGCCGGACGGCGCCACCTTCGCGCTGGTCGCGAACGACGAGTACGTGGAGGGCAGCATCATGCTGCCCGGCGCCTACAACGTCGCGAACGCGACCGCGGCGATCACCGTCGCCGCGGTGCTCCGCCTGCCCGTGGAGATCGCCGCCGCCGGCGTCGCGCAGTGCAGGGGCGTGCCCGGCCGCATGGAGCGGATCGAGGGCGCGCCGTTCGATGTCGTCGTGGACTACGCCCACACGGGCGCCGCGCTCCGCAAGGCGGTGGAGGCGCTCCGCGAGGTGGTGGACGGGCGGATCATCGCCGTCTTCGGGTGCGCCGGGGAGCGCGCGCGGGAGCGCCGCAGCGGCCTGGGCGCCGTCGCCGCCGAGTTGATCGACCTGTCGATCCTCACCGACGAGGACCCGCGCTCCGAGCCGTCCGAGGCGATCATCGACGAGATCGCGCAGGCGATGCTGGCGGGCGGCGCGGCCGAGGGCGAGCGCTTCGAGCGCGTGCCGGACCGGCGCGCGGCGATCGCGCGGGCCTGCGCGCTGGCGCGGCCGGGCGACCTCGTGCTCATCGCCGGCAAGGGACACGAATCGACGATCGAGTACGCGGACGGGCCGCGGCCGTGGGACGACCGCGCCGTCGCGCGCGAGGAGATCGCTCGGCTCGCGGCAGGCGGCGGCGGCGGGCCGGCGGCATCACAGACGCAGTAGACTCGCGGGGCGCCTCGAGCGTCCGTAGTCGAGAGAAGAGGGTGCGATGACGACCATCGACGAGCAGACCTACGCGCAGTACGTCCACGAGGACCTGGCGCACCTCATCCACCCGCAGTACTACGCGCCGGACCACCAGGCGCCGGTGATCTTCGACCACGGCAACGGGGTGTGGCTCACGGACGTGAAGGGCAAGCGCTACATCGATGCGCTGTCCTCGCTGTGGAACGTGGCGGTGGGGCACGGCCGCACGGAGCTGGCGGACGCGGCCGCGGAGCAGATCCGCAAGGTGGCGTTCACGAACAACTACGTCGGCTTCTCCAACGTCCCCGCGATCCAGCTCGCCGCCAAGACGGTCAGCCTCGCCTACGACAACATGGCGTCGCTCTTCTTCACGAACTCGGGGTCCGAGTCGAACGAGGGCGCGTTCAAGACGGCGCGCTTCTACTGGAACCTGCAGGGCCGCCCCGGCAAGACCAAGCTCATCGCCCGCGAGCGCGCGTACCACGGCGGCACCCTCGCGACGATGTCGATGACCGGGCTGCCGGTGTTCTGGAAGTACTTCGGGCCGCTGGTGCCGGAGATCGTCCACACGAAGAAGCCCGACAACCTGGAGTGCGACTGCGAGCCGAACACGGACGGCGAGTGCGCGCACTGGCTGGAGGCGGCGATCCTGCGCGAGGGCCCGGACACCGTCGCCGCGTTCATCGCCGAGCCGGTGAAGGGCGCGGGGGGCGTGTGGACGCCGGCCCCCGGCTACTTCGAGCGCATCCGCGAGATCTGCGACAAGTACGAGGTGCTGTTCATCGCCGACGAGGTGATCACGGGCTTCGGGCGCACCGGGTACATGTTCGCGCTGGAGCGCTGGAACGTGCGCCCGGACATCCTCTCGATCGCGAAGGCGATCACCTCGGGCTACATCCCGATGGGCGCCTTCATCGTCTCGAACGAGATCGCGACGGCGATCAACAACACGCCCTCGGACGCGCGCTTCATGCACGCGTACACGAACAGCGCGCACCCCACGGCCAGCGCGGTCGGCCTGCGGAACCTCCGGATCATCGAGGAGGAGGGGCTGGTCCTGAACGCCGCGAACATGGGCGAGCGGCTGGGCGACGGCTTCCAGCAGGCGCTGGGCAAGCACCCGAACGTGACGAACCTCCGCCACCTGGGGCTCATCGCCGGCCTGACGCTGGTGAAGGACGCAAAGACGGGCGAGGCCTTTGCGCCGGCGGACGGCATCGGCGGGAAGGTCGCGAAGCACATGCGCGAGGAGGGCGGCGTGATCACCCGCTTCGTGGGCGACAACCTGGTGTTCGCGCCGCCGCTGGTGGTGAGCGCCTCCGAGGTCGATCACATCGTCGATGCGACGGCGAAGGCGATCAGCGCCGTCACCGGTGTGTGAAGAACATAACAATCGCGAGATCGGATCAGGTTGCTGATCGGTAGGAGTTGACATCCTTCCTCGACCTGCTACCGTGGAGGGCAGGAAAGGGGGTGATGCTAGTGTCTGATGACAGTAGTCGCCGGGTTTCAGGAAACATGGGCATCTCGTTGGGGGTGTCTGAAACCTAACCCTGATTCCTAGGGTGACGATCGAGGGCGCCTCGGCTTCGGCCGGGGCGCCCTTCTTATTGCCCGTCGCCCCGTCGCCCGTCGGCCCTGCGCCTCGCGGCCGCGGTGGCTAGGATGGAGCATCGAGGAGCCCCCATGCCGTTCGACTTCGACCGCTATCGCTCGCTGCGCCGGTCCACCTCGGTCGGGGCGGAGGTCGTGTATCGGGCGTCCGTGGCTTCCACGATGGACGAGGCGCGCGCCGGTGCGAGCGCCGGGATGCCGCCCGGCACGGCGTACGTCGCGGGGACGCAGACCGCCGGCCGGGGGCGCGAGGGGCGGACGTGGATCTCGGCGGCGGAGGCGGGCCTGTACGTCACGTTCCACCTCATCCCCGCCCAGTCCACCCAGGCGCCGCTGCTCTCGATCGCCGGGGCGCTCGCCGTGGCGGACGCGCTGCGTGCGACGTGCGGCCTCGCCGTGGACCTCAAGTGGCCGAACGACGTGCTCCACCGCGGGCGGAAGCTGTGCGGGGTGCTCGCCGAGGCGCGACATAACGCGGGGCGTGCCGACGTCTTCCTCGGCATCGGCGTGAACCTCACCTCGGCGCCGGAGCTGCCCGAGGACGTCGCGCTCATCGCCACCAGCGTGGCGGAGGCGGGGGCCGAGCCGCCGAGTCGTGAGGCGCTGGTGGCCGCGCTGTCGGCGACGCTGGAGCGCCGCGCCATGCAGGCGCAGGTCGACGTGGACGGGCTGATCGCGGACTGGCGGGGGCGGCTCGTCACCCTCGGCCGGCGCGTGCGGCTGCACACCCCCGCGGGCGACGTGGAGGGCGAGGCGGTGGACGTGACCGCCGCCGGCGAGCTCGTCCTGCGCCTGGACAGCGGCGAGGAACGCGCCTTCGCGGCGGGGGACGCGCTGGCCACGCGCGATGCGCCCGCGCCCGGCACCCCGGGCGCTTAACGCGGCCGTGTTGATCGTGCGGGTGGGCGCCCGTAGGCTCGGAGCACGATGAACCGCGACGCGATCACCTCGATCCGCCTCTCGCTCCCGCCGGTGCACGCGCATCTGCACGCCCATGGGCATCTGCATCTGCAGCCGTCGCGCGCGCGCCTGTCCCGGTAAGACATCACCTGATCCGTCGAACCGCATTGAACACGCAGGCCCGCCCGTGACGGCGCAGCCGCGCGACACCGTGTCCGCACGGCGCGCCCCGATGACCCGGATGACCACCGATCGAGGAACCGTAGAATGCCCACCGAGACCCTGAACGCCATGGAGGCGAACGCGATGCCGGACCGAGGCCCGTCTGATCGAGGACTGCGCAGCAACGGGATGCGGGACCTCGGCCCCGCGGAGATGGCGCGCTTCCGCGCGATCGAGCGGACGTTCCTGGAGTCCGCCGCCGCCGCCGGGTACGGCGAGATCCGCACGCCGACCATCGAGCCCCTGCACCTCTACACGGCGGCGGGCACGCTTTCCCCGCAGGCGCTGGACCGCGTCTACTCGTTCCTCGACTGGGACGGGTGGAGCGGCGAGCGCGTCGTGCTGCGGCCGGACGCCACGGTGGCCGTGGCCCGCTGGTACGGCGAGCAGGGCGGCGCCGCCGAGGCGCGCGTCTCGTACGTGCAGCCGGTCTACCGCTTCGCTGCGGACGGCGACCGCGAGGTCTGGCAGTGCGGCGTCGAGTTCTTCGGCGCCTCGGCGGCGACGGCCGACGCGGAGCTGCTGGTGCTGGCGCGCGACACGCTCGCCGCGCTCGGGCTGACCGAGGTGACGTGCGACCTGGCGCACGCGGGGCTGGTGCGCGCGGCGTTCGCCGCCGCCGGGCTCTCCGCGACGGAGCAACTGGAGGCGTACGACCGGATGCTGGAGGGTGACGCCGGCGTGACCGCCGACCTCGTCGCCTCGCACCCCGCCGGGGCCGCCGCGCTGCGGCTGCTGTCCGAGGTAGACGGCACGTCCGTGGGCTACGTGGCGAACCTGCGCGCGGCGATGCTGCCGGTGATGCCGGAGGTCGCGGGCGCCCTCGACGAGCTGGAGGCGGCGGCGCGCGCGCTGGACGCGGCGGGCGTGCCGTTCCGCGTCCTCGCGGGCACCGCGCGCTCGTTCGAGTACTACAGCGGCCTGACCTTCCGCTTCAGCGCAGACGGCCGCGAGTGTGTCAGCGGCGGCCGCTACGACGGCCTCGCCGAGACGATCGGCGGGAAGGCCGCGCCGGGCTGCGGCTGGGCCGCGGACATCCTCGGCCTCGCGGACATCCTCGGCACGGTGCGCTCGTGAGCGCCGCCG
>JBFWQJ010000189.1:0-5990 GCA_050249515.1 Dehalococcoidia bacterium
CCATTCATAGCACACGCCCCCGCGCAGGCACCTCGGGGCCTCCACTACGGCAAGCGAGCGCGCCGCACCGTCAGCGAGACGAGCGGCCTCGCCGATCCACGCGGAGCGGACGGCGGAGACCCCCCCACCCCAGCCCTCCCCCGCAAGGGGGGAGGGGGCGCGGGCGCAGAGCGGAGGCAACAAGAAGCCCGGCATTGCTGCCGGGCTCCTCGAGGTTCGTTACCTGCCGACTACCAGCGGCGTCCGCCGCCGCCGGGGCGGGGGCTGTCGCCGCGCTCCTCGCGGGGCGGGCGGTCCTCACGGGGCGGCCGGTCCTCGCGGGGGGCGTCGTTGCGCGGGGCGTCGCCACCGCGGTCGAACGCGCCGCCGGGCCGAGGCCCGCGGTCGCCGCCACGGTCGAAGCCGCCGCCGCCGCGACCGCCACGGTCGCCACCACGCCCGCCGCCGCCGCCGCGACCACCGCGGTCGCCGCCGCGGCCACCGCCGCCACGACCACCACCGAAGCCGCCGCGCGGGCGCTCCTCGCGCGGGCCGTCCTCATCGCTGAAGCCGACCACGCCCTCCTCGGTGTCGCGCATGGAGAGGTTGATGCGACCGAGGTTGTCGACCTCGATCACCTTCACCTTCACGCGGTCGCCCACCTGGACCACGTCTTCGACGCGCTCCACGCGGCCCTCCGCCAGCTCGGAGATGTGCACCATCCCGTCCTTGCCGGGGAGGATCTCCACGAAGGCGCCGAAGGACATGATGCGCGAGACGGGGCCCTCGAAGACCTCGCCGGGGATGATCTCCTTGGTGAGGCCCTGGATCTGGCGGATCGCCTGCTTCACGCCCTCGCCGTCCGCGCCGCCGACGAAGACGGAGCCGTCCTCTTCCACGTCGATGGAGGCGCCGGTGGCGGCGATGATCGCGTTGATCACGCGGCCGCCCGGGCCGATGACCGCACCGATCTTGCTCGGGTCGATCTTGATCGAGGTGATCTTCGGTGCGAACTCACCGACCTCCTCGCGCGGGGCGGGGATGGCGGCGAGCATGACGCCCATGATGTGCATGCGGGCCTCGCGCGCGCGCGAGAACACGTCCTGCAGGAAGTTCGCCGGCAGCTTCTTCAGCTTGATGTCGAGCTGGACGGCGGTGACGCCGGTCTCCGTGCCCGCCACCTTGAAGTCCATGTCGCCGAACGCGTCCTCGATGCCGGCGATGTCCGTGAGGATCTTGTAGGACGTCGCGTTCTCATCCGAGGTGACCAGGCCCATGGCGATGCCGGAGACGGGCGCCTTGATCGGCACGCCCGCGTCCATCAGCGCCAGCGTGGAGCCGCAGACCGCGCCCTGCGAGGTGGAGCCGTTGGACTGCAGCACGTCGGAGACGACGCGCAGCGTGTACGGGAACTCCTCGAAGGACGGGAGCACCGGCAGGATCGCCTTCTCGGCGAGCATGCCGTGACCGATCTCGCGACGGCCCGGACCACGCAGACCACGCGCCTCCCCGACGGAGAACGCCGGGAAGTTGTAGTGGTGCATGTACATCTTCCACTCGGTGGGGTCGATGTTGTCGAGCTTCGCGCGGTCGCGGATGGCGCCCAGCGTGGCGACGGTCAGCACCTGCGTCTGGCCGCGCTGGAACAGCCCGGAGCCGTGGACGCGCGGCAGCACGCCGACGTCCGCGCTGATCGGGCGGATCTGCGTGGAGTTGCGGCCGTCCGCGCGGACGTCATCGTTCAGCACGCGGCTGCGGACGTACGCCTTCAGCACCGCCTCGGTCGCGGCTCGCACGGCCTTCTCGTCGATGGCGGCGTCCTGCGCGGAGAGCTCCGAGTAGACGCGCTTGCCCATCTCGTCGATGCCGCGGAAGCCCTCGCCCTGGACGGCGTCGAGCATCTCCTGGCCGCGGTCGGCGAGGAGGGCGCGGACGCGCTCCACCATCGAGGTGTCCTCGACCGGCTTCGTCCACTCCATCTTCGGGACGGCGAACTCGGCGATGATCTGCTTCTGCAGGTCGTTGAGCTGCTGGCAGACCTTCTCGGCGTACTCGATCGCCTCGATCAGCTCGGCCTCGGGCATCTGGTTCGCGCCGGCCTCGATCATCACGATCGAGTCGGGGGTCGCCGCGACGGTCAGCTCCAGGTCGGAGACCTTCAGGTCGGCGTAGGTCGGGAACGCCTTCAGCTTCCCGTTGACCTTGCCCACGCGGACGGAGGACACGGGGCCCTCGAAGGGGAGCTTGGAGATGTTGATGCAGACGGAGGCCGCGGTGGCAGCCAGCGGGTCGCCCGGGTTCTCACGGTCGGAGGCGATCAGCAGCGCGGCGATCTCCACCTCGCGCTTGAAGCCCTTCGGGAACAGCGGGCGGATCGGGCGGTCGGTCATGCGCGCGGTGAGCGTGGCGTCCGTGCCGGGGCGCCCCTCGCGGCGGAAGAATGAGCCCGGGATCTTGCCGATGGCGTACATGCGCTCTTCGTAGTCGACCGTCAGCGGGAAGAAGTCCAGGCCGGGGCGGGGGTCGCCCTCGCACACGGTCATCAGGAGCACGGTGTCGCCGTAGCGGATCGTGCAGGAGGCGGCGGCGTTCTGGGCCAGCCGGCCGAGGCCGATCTCGAGGGTCTTGCCCTCGATCTCAGTGGTGAAGGTGCGCGTCTGCGCGCCGGTAGTGGTCACGGATGTACCTCGATGTCTCTCTCGTCACGTCACGAGGGCGTCCGCCACGGGACGCCGACCGGCCCTGCGCCGGGGCGCGAACGTTCGGGAGTCTGCGGGGCGGCGGTGCAGCCGGGCGCGGATTGAAGGGTGCGCCTCGGTGGGTGGGTGCCGGGAGAGCCTTGCCGGCCCGAAGGGGCGACGGAGGGTCTGGTGGCTGCCGCAACTGCGGATCGGACTGAACGTCCGCGGGTTTGGTTTGGTTAATCTCTCGCTACTACACATCCGCGCCGCACGACCCTCGCGGCCGTGCGGCGGTCCTGACAGCCCGCGGGCTGCGCTATCGGCGCAGCCCGAGCGACTGGATCAGCGCGTGGTATCGCGCCACGTCCGTGTTGCTCAGGTAGCGCAGCATCCGGCGGCGCTGGCCAACGAGCTTGAGGAGCCCGCGCCGCGTCGAGAAGTCGTGCTTGTGAGCGCGGAGGTGGTCGGTGAGCCGGACGATCCGGTCGGTCAGCAGCGCGACCTGGACTTCGGGGGAACCCGTGTCGCCCTCGTGCTGCTTGTACTGCTCGATGATCTCTTGCTTGCGTTCGGCGGTCTGCATCGGGTGAGTTGGCTACCTAGTTCTCGAAACGGAGACACACTTCGCGACCTCACCCGGTGTGATCTCGGCCCGCCATCCCGGTATCGTCGGAGGGGCTGGGGAGTGTGAGGTCGCCCGAGACCCCCATTCCGGAAGGCCCCAGAGACTGAACGAGGCTAGCACACACGCCCCGCCAGACGCCATCAGGCGCCGGCCGCGGGCCGCCCGGAGGCCTGCCCATGACCGCCCCTGACGCCCCCTCCCGCATTCGCGTCATCGTGGACGCCGACGCCAGCGTCCCGGCGGAGGTGCGCGCCGCGCTGCGCCTGGCCGTGACCCCGGCGGAGCCGGAGCTGCTGCTGGAGCGCGTCCCGATCCCCCGCCTGGCGCTGGAGCGGGCCGCCTTCGAGGCGGACGTCATCGCCCAGGCGTGCGGGGCGGTCGCGGAGCCCGGCGAGGGCGTGGTCTACGTCCGCACCGGGGACGAGTACGGCAGCCCCCCGGACGCGGTGGAGGCGGCCCGCACCGCCGTGCAGGCCCGCGGTGCGACGTTCCGCGTGGTGGACACGGGGGCGGTGCTCATGGCGGCCGGCTGGGCCGCCGTGGTCGCGGGCGAGGCGATCGCCGACGGGGCCAGCCTCGACGACGCCGCGGAACGCGCGGGCGCCGCGGCGGCGCGCACCCGGGTGCTCGCGATGTTCGAGCACCCGGAGATCGCCGGCCTGGTGGAGCCGAGCCTGTACGTCAGCGCCCCGCGCATCGTCGCGAGCATCGCCGGGGCGGACGCGACCGCCATCGGATCGGTGCCGAAGCGGGAGCAGGGGCTGGCCGCGCTGCGCGACCAGTTCGGCGCCGCGGTGCGCGCCGAGGCCGGGCGGCCTCGCGTGGCCGTGCACCATGCCGCCGCCGGACCCGCCGCGGAGGCGATGGCCCTGTGGTGCCGCCGCAACCTCGAGGTGGCAGAGGTGGTCATCGCCCCGGTCACGCGCCACCAGGCGGCGCGCCTGGGCCCGGGCTTCCTCGCGCTGGCGTGGCTCCCGGAGGAAGGGGCGGCGGAGGCGTAGCGCCGGGCTGAGCGCGAGGTCAGGCGTCGCGGACGACGCGGCTGGCGCCTCGACCCGCGGGCGCGCCGGCGGGGGCCGGAGCGTCCGGCGCGGGCTGCGCGAGCAGCCGGCGGTGGAGCGTGTGGCGGATCGACGGGTAGCCCGTGCCGTCCAGCCAGTACGCGACGCCGAGCGCCGCGAGCGAGACGGCGACGCCCGCGATCGCGTCGAAGAGGAAGTGGTTCGCCGTCGCCAGCACCGCCACACTCTGCAGCGCCAGCACGCCGAGGCCCGCCGCACGCACGAGCCACGCCCGTGACACCTCGTACAGCACGATCGCGAAGAGCAGCGCCCAGCCGACGTGCAGCGAGGGCACGGCGGCGAACGGGTTGACGAAGGGCGCCAGCGACTGCGCCTGGTAGGAGAGCTTCGCGTACTGCTGCATGGTGTCCACGAAGCCCCACTCCGGCAGGTAGCGCGGCGGCGCCACCGGGAACGTCCAGTAGAGGACCAGCGCGAATCCCCCGGAGATGAGCAGCGAGTCCCGCAGCAGCGTGTAGTGCCGTCGGCTGCGCCAGAAGAGCACCAGCCCGACGCCGATGATCAGTGGGAAGTCCAGCCAGAAGTAGACGAAGTTGAACAGCCGGATCCGCCACGCCGCCTGCATCGTCCACTCGTTCACCATCGGCTCGATGAAGATGCCGAGGTCGCGCTGGCCCTCGATGATCCAGCGCGCGTGCATCAGCGCGTCCGCCGTGCGGTCCACGACGCCGCCGCGCACGAGGAAATAGAGGAGGAAGCCAAGGACGACCAGTCCCAGCTCGATCAGGTCGAACCACGTGACGCGCGTCCGGTCGGGCGCGGTCACCTCGTGCACGTAGCGCAGCAGCTTGATTCGCAAGACGCCCCCCGGTCTTGGGAGTGTAGTCCCGCCACGCGGGGGGCGGGAGCCTTCGCGGCGTTGCCGCTCCATCGCCCCCACGTCCGTGGTTGAGGGGCGGAATGGCACCGCCTATGCTCGCGATGCTTCTGAGATCACAGGCAGACGGGCGCGCACCCGGGCGTGCGCGCGGGACGAGGGACGGCGATGCAGATCACGGTCGCGGGTGGCGGGATCACGGCTCAGGCGGCGGACACCCTCGTCGTGGAGGTCCCAGAGGGCGGCCGGCTCGCCTCGGAGGCCGCGGCCGTGGACGCCGCGCTCGGCGGGGTGATCGCCCAGCAACTCGCCGACGGGCTGGTGACCGGCCGCTCCGGCGAGGTGACGGTGTACCCGGCGGGGCGGCGCCTGAAGGCGAAGCGCGTCGTGGTGCTGGGCGCCGGCAAGCGCGAGGCGATCACCGCGGACAGCGCCCGCACCCGCCTCGGCAACCTCTCGCGACGGCTGCGCGACCTGGACGCGGGCGCGGTGGCGCTCTCCCTGCAGGAGACGGCCGGCGCGCTCGACCCGGCGGACGCGGGCCGCGCGGCGGCGGAGGCGTTCGTCCTCGGCCTGTACCGCTTCGACCACCACCACACGCGCGCGCAGGACCGCCCGCGCCACACCCTCGGCGATGTGACGCTGGTCGAGACCTCCGCGCGGCGCGTGAGCGCGATGCAGGGCGGGGCATCCGAGGGCGTGATCCTGGGCGAGCAGACGAACTTCGCGCGCGACCTGGCGAACGAGCCGTCCAACCTGATGACCCCGACGATCGAACCCGCGCGAGCGCAGCAGAAGGCGCCGCA
>JBFWQJ010000190.1:0-5954 GCA_050249515.1 Dehalococcoidia bacterium
TCGACCTCGGTCACGATGACCTGGGCGCCCATGCCGCGTGCGCGGCTGGCGACGCCCTTGCCGCACCAGCCGTAGCCGCAGACGACGAAGTTCTTGCCGGCGAGCAGGATGTTGGTGGCGCGGGTGATGCCGTCCAGCGTGGACTGGCCGGTGCCGTAGCGGTTGTCGAAGAAGTGCTTCGTGTTCGCCTCGTTCACGGCGATGATCGGGTAGGCCAGCTGGCCCTGCGCGGCGAGCGCCTTCAGGCGGATGACGCCGGTGGTCGTCTCCTCCGTGCCGCCGACGATGTCGGCGAGGAGGTCACGGCGGGTCTTGTGGATCAGCGCCACCACGTCCGCGCCGTCGTCCATGGTGATCTGGGGGCGGTGGTCAACCGCGGCCTCCAGGTGCTGGTTGTAGATGGCGGTGGACTCGCCCTTGATGGCGTAGGTGGGGATGCCGTACTCCACCAGCAGCGCCGCGGCCACCTCGTCCTGGGTGGAGAGCGGGTTGGAGGCGGTGAGGCGGATGTCCGCGCCGCCATCCTTCAGGGCGAGCATCAGGTTCGCGGTCTCGCTGGTGACGTGCAGGCAGGCCGTCATGCGGATGCCCTTGAGCGGCTGCTCCTTGCGGAAGCGCTCGCGGATCTGCCGGATCACCGGCATCTCGCGCCCGGCCCATTCGATGCGCGCCACGCCGTCGCGGGCGAGGGCGGTGTTCTTCACGTCTCCGTGTGCGTTCGTCATTCTCGATCCTCTCCGAGCCCGCCCGCGGCGTGGCCCCATACGTCTACGGCCTCGATCTCCGGGCCGTAGGCTGCGCCGCGTGCGCGAGCCCGGCGGCGCCGAAGCGCCGGCCCGATCCCAAACATGTCCCGGCGTTCCAGCCGCGCCTCCACCACCGGCGAGCCCAGGCGGTAGCCCAGGCGCGAGTAGGCGGCGAGCGCGGGCGTGTTGCCCGGGTCCACGGTCAGTGCCACCTCGGCGCAGCCGCGCTCGAGGAGTTCGTGCGTCACGGCGGAGGTGACGCGGGTGGCCAGTCCCAGGCCGCGGTAGGCGGCGTCCGTGAAGACGTTGCCCACGATCGCGATCCCCTGGTTCGGCGCGACGATGTGCGTGCCGGCGACGGAGACCAGCCGGTCGCCATCGAACATGCCGTAGTAGACGGCGCGCTCGATGGTGTCGTTCGTGTAGTGGCTGGGCCCGCCCTCGCTCGCATAGAGCGCGTTGATCTTGTACGCGTCGCGGCCGCGGAGCCGGCGCACCTCGCCGCGCACCTCGTTGAACTGGGCGGGGGTGACGGACATGCGCGTCATGCTGAGCACGTCGCGGACGTGGAACGCCTCGCGCAGGGCAGGCATGTGCTCCGGCGACGCGGTGGACAGGTACGAGCGGCGCGCGCCCGGATGCAGCGAGGCGATGGCGGCGATGCCGGCCGGGGCGCCCACGGCGACGGTGGTCGCGCCCAGCGCGCCCGCGTGCATCAGCACGGCCGTCCCCAGCGGTCCCTCCGCGACCCAGAACGAGGCCCACTCGAACAGGCCCCACTCCAGGTGGCCCAGCGCGTAGGCGGAGAAGGGACGGTCGTCCGCGAGCCAGCGCTCCAGCTCACGCCAGTCGCGCGACTGCCGCACGAGGTACTCCGAACGGGCGGAGGGGGCACCGGACGCGTGGCGCGGCAGCGTGTCGGTCAACGGCGGCCCGGTCCCGTTCTCCTGAGCAGGCCGAGGCGCCCAGAGCCCCCGTCCCGCATCGCCATATCGTAACGGTTCAGCCGGTAATGGACGCCCCCGGCGGAATGCGGGCCGGCCCCCGGATTTCGGGGGTTTCGGGGCCCGCGCGGGGCCCCTCGGCGCGGCGGTGGACAGCCGGCAGGCGGGGACGGTATAGCCACACGGACACATCGCAATGACCACGGAGGAGCGAACATGGCTGACCTGCAGGTTTCCGGCATCCACGACCCGAAGCGCATCTGGGTGAAGCGCTCCGGCACCTTCACGGGCGACGCGTGGGGCGAGCCGCGCATCACCGAGGCCGAGAACGTGGGCGTGAACACCGTCCAGTTCGGCCCGAACTCCCGCACCTACTGGCACAGCCACGAGGGCGGCCAGATCCTCGTGGTCGTCGCGGGGCGCGGGATCATCGGCCTGCGGGACGGGACGGTGATCGAGATCCAGGCGGGCGACGTCATCCACACGGCGCCGGGCGTGGACCACTACCACGGCGCCCTGTCCGACTCCTTCCTGATGCACGAGGCGATCTCGATCGGCGAGACGACGTGGAAGGAAGAGGTCTCGGACGCGGACTACGGCAACAAGAAGAAGTAGCCCGATCCGCTGCTGATCCCCTCTCCGGCCCGCCTCCCCCGTTGACGGGGGGGCGGGGGTGGGGGTGTCCCCGCCGCCACGCGCCTCGTGAGGGCGGTTCGATCAGACGATCGAGTCGCCCTTCGCGCGGTTGCAGGGGCCGCAGAGCACCTGGATGTTCTCCACGGCGTTGCTGCCGCCGCGCGCGAACGGGATGACGTGGTCGAACTGGAGCTCCTGCTCCGAGCCGCAGCGCACGCAGCGGCCCTCGTCGCGGAGCCAGACGGCGGCGCGGACGTCGTCCGGGAGCCGTTCGCGGCGGGCGCGGTCCGCGTCTTCCTCGGCCGCGCGGATCTTGCGAAGCCGGTCCAGCCGCGCGTCCTGCCGACGCTCCCGGTCCCACGCGAGGAGCGCGACGGCCTCCGCATCCATGCCGTCCTCCGCCCAGTAGTACGCGCCGCCCACGGCCCAGAGGCGGCGCGTGCCGTCCTCGCCCAGCAGCACCGGCGCCTCCGCGCGCTGCGCTGCGTCCCACGCCTCGCGCCCCACGGCGAGGTGGTCGGCGCGGCTGAACCACAGCCGCACCTCCTTGAGCGCGCCGAAGAACCCGCGGCGCTCCTCGATCCGGACATTGGCACGCTGCAGGCTCATGCCGTCGAGGATAGTACGCATGTTCTGTTCGCGTGAAGCGGCGGGTGGCCTCGGCGGCCGGCCGCCGTCTCGCTCCCGGAGTGCGCAGGCGGTAGCATCGCGGCACGATGACCGAGCAGGACCCATTCACCGCGATCGCCCCGTTCTACGACCTCGACTTCGAGGACTACTACGACGACGTGTCGTTCTACCAGAGCCTGGCCGAGTACCACGGCGAGACCGTGCTGGAACTCGGCTGCGGCACGGGCCGCGTCGCGGTGCCCCTCGCGCAGGGCGGGCTGAAGGTCACGGGCGTCGACATCAACGACGCGATGCTCGCCGTGGCGAAGCAGCGGATGGGCAGCCGCAAGGGGCTCACGCTCAAGCGCGGCGACATGACCACGCTCGACCTCAAGCAGACCTTCGCGCTCGTGACCGTCCCGCTCGGCGGCGTCCAGCACCTCGCGACTCTCGATGACCTCGTGGAGGCGGTCGCGGTGATGGGGCGGCACCTGGAGCCGGGCGGGGTCGCGGTGGTCGACATCGAAGCACCGCACCGCGACGACTACGACCCGACGCCGCAGCCGCTGGTGGAGCACTGGACGAAGCCGTGGACGGGTGGCGGACAGGTGTCCAAGCTCGTGTCCGTGGAGGCACGGCCCTCCGACAGCATGAAGGACATCACCTGGCACTTCGACGTCGCGGCGAAGGACGGCGCGCTCCGGCGCATCACCACGTCGTTCACGTTCCGCACGATCACGCTGGGCGAGATCGCGCTGGCGGGCCGCCTCGCGGGGCTGCGCGTCGCGGCGGCGTTCGGTGACTACGAGTTCACGCCGTTCAGCGACTTCTCGGAGCGCCTGGTGGTGCTGCTGCAGCACGAGGGCGACCCGCTGCCGCCGTACTCCACGGTGCTCGAGGACGAGCAGGGATGATCCGCGCGTGATCGCCCTGGACGCGATGGGCGGTGACCTGGGCCCGCGTGAGACGGTAGGCGGTGCGCTCATCGCCGCCGGCGAGGGCATCGACGTCACGATCGTCGGCGACGAGGCGACCCTGCGCGGGGAGCTGGCGCGGCGGAGCGCGAACCCCCGGAACCTGCACATCAAGCACGCGCCGGACGTGGTGGCCATGGGCGACCACGCGGCGCGCGAGGTGCGCCACGCGCGTCAGACCTCCATGTACGTGGGCACCGAGATGGTGAAGCACGGCGAGGCGGACGCCTTCGTCACGATCGGGAACACCGGCGCCGCCATGGCGACGAGCCTGGTCGTCCTCGGGCGGTTGCGCGGGGTGGAGCGCCCGGCGCTGAGCGCGGTGCTGCCCGGCAACACCGGACCGGTGATGCTGCTGGACGTCGGCGCGAACGCGGACGCGCGCGCCTCGCACCTGGTCACGTTCGCGCACCTGGGCGCGGGCTACATGCGCGCCGTCTTCGGCATCGCCAGCCCGCGCGTGGCCACGCTGTCGATCGGCGAGGAGCCGACGAAGGGCTCCATGCTGGTGGTGGAGACGCACGAGACGCTGGCGGCGGACGCGGCGATCAACTTCGTCGGCAACGTGGAGAGCCGCGATATCCTCACCGGCCACGCGGAGGTGGTGGTGACGGACGGCTTCACCGGAAACGTGGTGCTGAAGCTGGCCGAGGGCCTGGTGCAGCTGCTGTTCGATGAGATGCGCACGGCGGCGCGCTCCTCGTGGCGCTCGAAGATCGGCGGGGCGCTGCTGCTGCCCGCGTTGCGCGGGGTGCGCGCTCGGCTGGACTACCGGCGCTACGGCGCGGTGCCGCTGCTGGGCGTGGACGGCGCGGTCTTCGTGGGCCACGGCCGCAGCGACGAGGCTGCCGTGGCGAGCGCGGTGCGGTCCGCGCAGCACGCCGTGGAGCAGGGGATGATGGCGGCCGTCCGGTCCGCCGTCGCGGAGCGCGCCGCGCCGCCGGAGGCGTCCGCCGACAGCCGCGCCTAGCGCGCCTCGCCCGGGACGGGCAGGGGCGACTGCGCGCCCACCGTGCTCGGGTCCGCGCCCACGCCGCCCGCCGCGGGGGCGAAGCGCCACCACAGCCGCATCGCGTCGCGGAGCGCCTCGATCTGCTCGTCCGCGCTGCGCCCGGAGACGCACCCCGCTAGGTGGCTGTCGAGGACGACCGCGCCGACGGTGTCGATGCTGGAGCGCACAGCCATCAACTGCGTGACCACGTCCTCGCATGAGCGCTGGTCGTCCAGCATCCGCGCGATGCCGCGGACCTGTCCCTCGATGCGACGCAGGCGCGCGATGAGCTGTTCGTTGGAGTCGGCCATGAGCACACCTCGCACGTTCGGGGGCACGGTTCCCGGGGGCCCCAAGTGTGTCGGGGCGGGGGCCGGGTTGACATACCCGGTAGGGGTATATAGGATGGTACGCGTCGGAGGGATCCGATGTCAACGAGCGGATGATACGCTCCGCGACGCCCGGCCGAGCCACTGGTGAGCCGGCCATTCCCAGCAGCAGAGAGGCGCGTCGCGGCGGGCGAGCGCGCGGAGGAAGGACCACGAGATGGCGCACCCCACTGACACCTCGGACGCGACGTTCGAAGCGGACGTCCTGAACAGCGACACCCCGGTGCTCGTCGACTTCTGGGCGCCGTGGTGCGGTCCGTGCCGCATGGTCGCGCCGGTGGTGGAGGAGCTCTCCAACGACTACGACGGGCGCGTGAAGTTCGTGAAGCTGAACACGGACGAGAACCCGGGCGTGTCCGGCAAGTACGGCATCCGCTCGATCCCGACCCTGCTCATCTTCAAGGGCGGCCAGGCGGTCGGCCAGGTGGTCGGCTTCCGCCCGAAGAGCGACCTGGCGAAGCACCTGGAGGCGGCGCTGGCGCAGTAGCGTCCGCAGCCTCGACGGCTCCGTCGAGCAGCACGAGAAGGGGCGGCCGCAAGGCCGCCCCTTCTGCATGTCTGCGCGTGCCGGTCGTCCGGCTATCCGCCGCCGAGCGGGATGATCTGCGGCGGGTCGTCGCCGTCCGTGCCGCCGGAGGCGCCGCCGCCGGCCGGGGCGTCCCCGG
>JBFWQJ010000191.1:0-5936 GCA_050249515.1 Dehalococcoidia bacterium
ACTCCAAGCAGACGATCGTGAACGGGATGCGCTTCCACTACCTGGAGTGGGGCGACCCCGCCAACCCGCCGCTGGTCGTGGCGCACGGCGGCAACCAGACCTCGCACTCGTGGGACCTCGTGAGCCTCGTGCTGGCGCAGAAGTTCCACGTCTTCGCGCCGGACCAGCGTGGGCACGGTGACTCCGAGTGGCCGCGCGACGGTGAGATGTCTTCCTCGCAGATGGCGGAGGACATGCGGGAGCTGTTCCGGGCGTGGGACATCCAGCGCCCGATCCTCTTCGGTCACTCCATGGGCGGGATCATGTCCATGTACCTGCTCACGCGGAACCCGAACCTGGTGGAGCGCGTGGTGTTCGTGGACATCGGCCCGGAGACGGGCTCCGGCTCCGCGGCGATCCGCGAGTTCGTGAACGCGAACAAGGAGTTCGACTCCATGGAGCAGTTCATCCAGAACGTCCGCAACTACGACCCGTTCCGCTCCGAGGAGCACATCCGTCGCACCGCCCGCTACAACCTGCTCCAGCGCGCGGACGGCAAGTTCGCCACGAAGCACGCGGCGCGCGGCGGCGAGTCGCCGAGGACGGCGGTCCGCCCCTCCTTCGAGGAGGTGACGCGCATCGGCTGCCCGGCGCTGGTGGTGCGGGGCGGGGAGAGCAACGTGCTCACCCCGGAGGGCGCCGTGAAGTTCGCGGAGGCGCTGCCCCAGGGCCGGACGGTGACCGTGCCGAAGTGCGGCCACAACGTGCACTCCCAGAACACGCTCGGCTTCCTGGAGGTCGTGCTCCCGTTCATCGGGTTCTAGGATCGGCCGGCGGGGGGCTTCTCGCGCGGGCGTAGAGTAGAGCCCGCGCCGGCGCCTCCCGGCGCGCGACACCATCGAGGAGACAGGGGCGGCGCCGTCCCCGCCGGGGACGTCCTCGCCGCGCCGGATGCCGGAGGTCGAATGGCACCGCTCGATTTGAGGAACCAGGCCTGCATCGTGGGCGTCGGCACCACGGAGTTCGGGCGGATCCTGGACAAGAGCCCCGTGCGGCTCCAGGTGCAGGCGTTCCGCAACGCCCTGGACGACTGCGGTCTGGACAAGGGCGAGGTGGACGGCTTCATCACCGCCTTCGGATCGCCTCGCGGCGTGGACTTCGACGAGTTCACGGCCCACTCCGGCGTGAACATCCGCTGGACGAACCAGTACTGGGACCACGGCCGCTGGGGCACCACCAGCATCATCGCCGCGGCCACCGCGGTGACCTCCGGCGTCGCCAACTATGTGCTGATCGCGAACACCAACACCGTGCCCCGGGGCTACGGCAAGTACTTCTCCCGCTTCTCCGGTGGGCGCTGGTCCGAGGGCCTGCGTGACGCGGGCGGCGGGCAGGGGCAGCTGGACTACCACGGCCTGGACACCCCCGGCGCGGCGACCTCGCTCGTCGCGCGCAACTACATGTCGAAGTACGGCGCGACCGACGAGGAACTCGGGTCGATCGCCGTCGCGTTCCGGAAGCACGCCCAGCTCAACCCGAACGCGATCATGAACGGCAAGCCGATGACGATCGACGACTACATGGAGTCGCGCTTCATCTCGCCGCCGTTCCGCCTCTTCGACTACTGCCTCACCAACGAGGGCTCCGTCTCGATCATCGTCACCACGCTGGAGCGGGCGCTGGCGCTGAAGAAGAAGCCGGTGATGATCAGCGGCTTCCAGGGCATCCACAACGGCCGCAACGACTTCGTCTTCTTCGCGCGGCCGGGCATGGGCGTCGGCATGCAGGAGGAGTACGACTACGTCGCTCCGCCGCAGCGCGTGTACGAGATGGCGCAGGTGGATCAGAAGGACATCGACGCGCTGTACGTGTACGACGCCTTCAGCACGAACACCTGGACGGCGCTGGAGCGGTTCGGATTCTGCCCGGCGGGCGAGGCGCACAACTTCACGCAGGACGGCCGCATCGAGCTGGGCGGTGAGCTGCCGATCAACTCGAACGGCGGGCTGATGTCGGAGGGGCACTTCTCCGGCTACAACCACTTCGTGGAGATGACGCGCCAGCTGCGCGGCGAGTGTGGCGAGCGCCAGGTGCCCAACGCCCAGGCGCTCCAGTGGATCACCCCCTTTGGGGACTCGATGATCCTGACGAAGGGACAGTAGTGATGGTTGCCTCGCGCACCGGCTCCTACAAGAAGCCGCTCCCCGTCATCCACCCGGACAACGAGCCGTACTGGGCCGCGCTCAAGGCCCACGAGTTGCGCCTGCAGCGCTGCACGGACTGCAACACGCTCCGCTACCCGGTCTCCCCGGTGTGCTGGAAGTGCCTGTCCGAGGCTGCCGACTGGGAGAAGCTGTCCGGCAAGGGCACGCTCCGCTCCTGGATCGTGGTGGAGGCCGCCACCGGCAACCCCGCGTGGTCGGAGGACATCCCCTACGTCGTCGCGCTCGTCGACCTCGAGGAGGGCCCGCGCCTCACGACGAACATCGTGCAGACGGACCCGTACTCGCTGGAGTACGGCCAGCCCGTCGAGATCGTCTTCGACGACATCACCGACGAGGTCACGCTGGCGAAGTTCAAGCCCGCCTAGCCTCGGTCCGAGCACGCACGAAGGGGCGGCGCGTGAGCGCCGCCCCTTCTCGTTGTCTGCGCGCAGTCGGCGGGCCTACCGCGCGGGCGCCTCGACGCGGCGGGGGGAGCGCGGACCCACCGGGCCGGTCTCCGGCATCGCCAGCGCGCAGGCGGCGAGGAGGAGCGACAGCGCGCACGCGATCGTCAGGCCGAGGGTGAACGAGCCGAGCTGGTCGCGCAGGTAGCCCACCATCAGCGGCACGAAGAACCCGGCGAGGTTGCCGGCCCCGAGCACCATCGCCACCGCGATGCCGACGCGGGAGGCGTTCATCCCGGGGATCTCCATCGGGATCGTGAAGACGACCGGCATGAAGATCCAGCCGGCGACGCCGAGCATCAGGATGCTCGGGTAGAGCAGCAGTGGCTGGTCCATCGCGATCGCACCGGCGGCGAACAGAGGGATGCCGAGGCCCCCGGCGACCAGGAACGGCCGTCGCCGCGGGATCCGCACCGGCAGCGTGGAGCCGAGCAGCGCGCCCACGATGCCGAAGAGCGACAGCAGGCCGCTCATCGACCCCGCCTCCTCGAGCGAGTAGCCCCACTGCTGGTTGTAGAACGTGGGCAGCCACGACTGCAGCGAGATGAACGCCCCCAGCGCCCCCGCCAGCCCGACCGCCAGCAGCACGACGGTGCGGTTGCCGAGGACGGCCGGGAGGTCGCCGAGCTCGAAGCCGCCGCCGGTCGTGGCCTCGCCGGAGCGGCCGAGGACGGCCCAGAGCGCCGTGGCGGCGAGCGCCAGCGCGCCGAAGGCGGACAGCGCGCCGTCCCAGCCGAGCACCGGCGCGAGCCTCGGCCCGAGCACCATGGAGGCGGTCACGCCCAGGCTCTGTGCGATCACGTTCGCGCCGTTCACCACCGCCAGCTCCTTCGCCGAGAACCAGCTCAGGAGCACGCCCGGCGTCGCGCTCAGTACCACGGCGGCGCCCAGCGCGAACGAGACGCGCGTGCCGAGCAGCAGCGGAAACGAGGTGGCGAAGAGCGACAGCGCCGTCAGCCCCATGAGCACGCCGCCGAGGACGAGCGCCGTCCTCGACCCGAGCCGCGCGGCGAGGATGCTCGCCGGGACGAGCGCCAGCGCCACGGCGAGCGAGGAGACGCCGACCAGCAGGCTCACGGTGGCGTTGTCCACGCCGAACGCGCGGATGATCAGCGGGAACAGCGGCGCCACGGCCAGGAAGGACAGGCCCATGGTGAACTGCAGCAGGAAGATCGAGGTCTCGATGATGAAGCGGTAGCGGGAGGATGGTCCGGTCGGTTCGGGCTGGCTCACGTGCTCCACTTTCCGCCTGCGGGGCAGCCGTCTGGGCGATCGCCCGGATCATACGGCCCGGACACCTCTGCGATAGCACCTCGACACCGTGCGGCTACAATACGCGCGGCCCGCTGGGGGCCGCTCACGCATGGAGGAGGACGCCCGTGGCGCTGCCGGATCGACTGCCGAGTTACGACGAACTGCCCGAGTTCGAGGGGCTGGGCGAGCGCCACGCCTGGGACGTCTTCGGCCCGAACGACGACCTGGGGACGATCAACCTGCTCACCCCGGAGCGCATCCTCGCCGCCTCGAAGCTGATCAAGCGCGGCGCCGTGATCAACGTCTCGCTCCCCCTCGACCAGCCGAAGCCGGGCATGTTCCCCGGCCGCCCGGGCTACACCCACCACCGCGAGGTCACGCGGGGCGGCGGCGACGACAGCATCGACGGGTTCCAGATGCAGGGCTCCAGCCAGTGGGACGGCCTGCGCCACGTCCGCTACCGCGACCGCGGCTTCTACCAGGGCGTGCAGGACGAGGAAGTCCACGGCCCCGGCCGCATCGGCATGGAGCACTGGGCGAAGAAGGGCATCTTCGGCCGGGGCATCCTGATCGACATGTACCGCTACGGCGTGGAGGGCGGCTACGACCCGTTCACTCGCGTCGTCCTGGACGGCCCGATGATGGAGAAGATCGCGAAGGCCGAGAACATCGAGTTCCGGCCGGGCGACATCGTCCTGATCCGCACGGGCTGGGCGAACAAGTACGCGACGCTGGACCAGGCCGGTCGCGAGGCCCTCGTCGGCTCCATCAAGGGCGAAGAGGACCCGACCGCCCACCAGTGCGCCGGCATCGCCGCGGGCAAGGAGTTCGCGGCGTGGATCTGGAACCACCACCTCGCGACGCTCTGCGGCGACAACCCCGCGCTGGAGGCGCTCCCGATCATGAACCGGGACTTCCAGCACCGCCGCATCATCCCGATGTTCGGCATGCCCATCGGCGAGTTCTGGGACTTCGAGGAGCTGGCGGAGGACTGCGCGCGTGACGGCGTGTACGAGTTCTTCTTCGCCTCGTCGCCGCTGTACGTCCCCGGCGCGGCCGGCTCGCCGATCAACGCGCACGTCGTGAAGTAGCGACCGCGAGCGACATCTACGAACGGCCCCGCGAGCGATCGCGGGGCCGTCTCGTGTCCGGGCCGATCGCGGGGCAGCGCGGCGTGGCGGGAGCGTACCCGGCCGTGTCGCTACACTGGCGCGACCGATCCAGCGTATCGCGCGGCGACGCGCCGAGGGGCGACGACATGGCCCGATGGTTCACGAGGGAGCGCCTGATGGACACGTTCATCCCGTTGTTCATCGCGGTGATGGTGGGCCTCGGCTCCTCCGCGCAGATCGCGATGATCGGCGGCATGGCCCGCCTGCGCAGCGCGCCCGAGTCCACGTTCACCTCGATGATGGCGACGGTCGCCGGGATCGCGCTGGTGCTGGCGATCCGGGCGTTCCGCGGCGATCCGCTGCAATTCTTCGCGCCGCTCAGCGGGGGGCTGCCCTTCCTGGTCCTGGCGATCGCCGCCGTGGTGATGCTGGGGCTCTCCATGAAGGGGCTGCCGCTGGCGTACGCGGGGACCGGCCTCTTCGCGATCGTGTTCCTGCTGGGCACGGCGGCGCTGGTCCCGACGCTGGGTGTGGCGCTGTTTTTCGGCGCGACCACGGCGGGCTCGCTGCTGGGGGCGGTGATCTTCGACCAGATCGGCGCGTTCGGCGCCCAGCCCGCGCCCATGAGCCTGCTGCGGCTCGTCGGCATCCTCGCCGTCTTCGGCGGCGTCATCCTCGTCCGCATCGCGAAGTAGCTGCCGCCCCCGGGACGTGAAACGGCCCCGGTCACCCGGGGCCGTCGTGCATGCGCGGGCCCGCAGGGCTACGCCAGCTCGAAGCGCGGGGGCTCCTTCCACTCCAGCGCGGAGGGGTTCTCCTGCGCGCGGAGCGAGGCGGCGGCGCGGGCCTTCTCGATCTTCTGCGCCTGCTTGATGACCTTGTCCTCGGCCTTCGCGTGCTCGATGTCACGCTCGATCTTATTC
>JBFWQJ010000192.1:0-5866 GCA_050249515.1 Dehalococcoidia bacterium
GCGAGGACCTCCGGCGTGACGTGCTCCGCGATGAACGCGCGGACTTCCGCGCGGAACGCTTCTTCTGCGGGCGTGAACACGAATTCCATGCTGGCGTCCTTACTCGGCCGCCGCGACCTCGCGTCGAGGCGGCCGGCTGGTGGTGATGACAAACTGCACCTGGCGGTGCGGCTACTCTTCCTTGCCGCGCCCCGTGGACAGCGAGCGCGCGCCGTCCACGATCAGCGTGCATCCGGTGATATACGACGCCGCGTCCGACACGAGGAAGACGGTCGCCAGCGCGATGTCTCGCGGCGTCCCCACCCGTCCCAGCGGCACGGAGGTCGTGCGCTCCGCATCCGTCTTGCCCTCGGCGCGCGTCCCGGCATCGGAGCCGCGCGTCGGCACGACGCCGGGGGCGACGGAGTTCACCCGGATCTGGTGCGGCCCCCACTCCACGGCGAGCGTCTTGGTCATGGACTCCACGCCCGCCTTGCCGGCGCCGCCCTGGATACGGCCGGGGTTCCCCGTGGACGGCGAGGTGCTCGTGATGTTCACGATCGCCCCGCCCGTCCCGCGCGCGATCGCGCGCCGGCCGAACGACTGGCTGCAGAAGAACGTCCCGAACGTGTCCGTCTCCACGACGGCGCGGAACCCGTTCGGACTCAGCTTCTCGGCGTCCACGGTGAACGTGGCGCCCGCGTTGTTGACCAGGATGTCGATGGGACCGAGGCGGCGCTCCGCTTCCGCGACCATCGCCTCCACGGCCTCGTGGTCGCGCACGTCGCACGGGATCGCGACCGCGGTGCCGCCGGCGGCGGTGATCTCGTCCGCGACGGCCTGCAGGTTCTCCAGCTTGCGGCTCGCCAGCGCCACCTTCGCGCCGACCTCCGCCAGCGCGAGCGCGATGCCTCGGCCGAGGCCGGTGCCGCCGCCGGTGACGATGGCGGCCTGGCCCGCGAGCAGGTCCTTCCGGAACGGCAGCGCCGCCGGGTCAGTGGTCATGGTGCCCCTATCCCACCCGGGCGCGGGACGGCCCTGAAGGCCCTCCCGCGCCGGGCACGTGTGCTACTTGTCGAACCAGGCGCGGACGAACTGCCGCGGCCGGTTGTGGGTGTACGTGGGCACGTACCCCTTCAGGGTGGCGGAGCGGGCCTCCATCAGCGTCCCACCGGTGATCCACGAGTTGGGGACCTCGTTCATCAGCCGCTTCTGCAGGTCCATGACGGTCGCCTTGCGCTCGTCCTCCTTGAGCTGGGAGCGCGACTGCTCCAGCAGCTTGTCGATCTCCGGGTTCTTGTACCCGGTGTCGTTGCGGGAGGAGCTGGAGTGGAACAGCGCGTACAGGTACTCGTCCGGGTTGTCCCGGAAGCCGCTGCCCGTGCCCGTCATCATGAACTTCTTCTCGAGGGTGAACGGAATCCACTCGGCGTACTGCATCTTGGTCAGCTTGACCTTGAAGCCGGCCTTCTCCAGTTGCTGCTGCGCCGTCTGCGCGACCTGCTCGTGCTCCACGGCCGGCGTGTAGTAGACGTAGTCGAACTGGAAGTTGGTCTGGCCGGCCGCCTCCAGGAGCTTCTTCGCCTCGGCGACGTCGGCGGCCTTGTCGGCGCGGTAGCCCGGGGCCTTCGCCAGGTCCTCCTGGGAGATCGCCCACGCGCCCAGGCCGGGGTTGATCGGGCCTGCCGGCAGCGCGCCGCCGCCGTAGACGAGTTGCGCAATCTGCTTGCGGTCGATGACCAGGTCGAACGCCTTGCGCACGCGCACGTCATTGAACGGCGCGCGCGTGGTGTTGTAGCGGATCGTGAAGTTGTTCCCCTGCGCCACCGACTCGATGACGAGGCTGTTGTCGCCCTTCAGGCTGGCCGCCTGGTCGGGGCTCACCACCTCGACATCGAGCTGCTTCGCGCGGAGCGAGGCGAGCCGGGTGGCCGCATCCGGGACCACGCTCAGGGTGTAGGAGTCCAGGTACGGCATCTCCTTCTCCCAGTAGGCGGGGTTCTTCTCCCACTTGTAGGCGACGCCCTTCTGACCGCTCTTGAAGACGAACGGGCCGGTGCCGACCACCGCCGTGCGCAGGTCGCCCTTCTCGCCCAGCGCCTCCTTCGGCGCGACGACCGTGAACGGGTTGGCGAGGTAGCCGAACAGCGGGGCGAACGGCGTCTTGAGCTTGATCGTGACGGTGTTCGCGTCCGTCGCCGTGATCTTGTCGATCGCGTCGAACATGTAGCGGCGCTGGAACTCCGGCTTGTTCGTGGCGATGCGCTGGATGCTCCAGACCACGTCCTCCGCGGTGAAGGCGCGGCCGTTCACCGGGGCGACGTTGTGGAACTTCACGCCCTGCTGCATCTTCAGGACAACCGTCGTGTTGTCCGGCGTCTCCCACGAGGCGGCCAGCTCCGGCGTGATCTTCAGGTCGGTCGTCAGGCCCAGCACGCGGTTGTAGGCGCCGCCCACGGACCACTGCG
Source organism: Dehalococcoidia bacterium (assembly GCA_050249515.1). Lineage (GTDB taxonomy): Bacteria > Chloroflexota > Dehalococcoidia > UBA2979 > UBA2979 > SHYQ01. The sequence goes on from JBFWQJ010000192.1 coordinate 2,448, forward strand.
TGCGGTACGACGCCTCGATGTGCGGGTCGTAGCTGACGGGGTTGTTGTCCACGGCGACGCGCAGCTCGCCGCCCGCCTTCGGCTTTGCCGCCGCCTGCGGGGTGAGCGCCGCGGGCGCGGACGCCTTCGCCGCCGGCGTGGCGGCCTTCGGCTCCGCGGCCGGCTGCGAGCCGCAGCCGATCAGCGCCGCGGACGCGGTGCCGAGGCCCACGACGCCGGCCCCGCCGAGCCAGCGCCGTCGACTGACCCGGTGCTTCCAGATGTTCCCGGACTCGAACTCGTTCACGGACAGTTCCCTCTTTCCCCGCCTCGACATTGGTCGCGGCGGATGATCACGGTCGTGCGGGCGCGCTACGTGCGCAGCCGGGGGTCGAGGACGTCGCGGAGCGCGTCGCCGATGAAGTTCGCGGCGAGGATGCTCAGGCTGATCACGGTCGCCGGCGCGACCACCAGCCACGGCGCCTGCGTCATGAACTGGCGTCCCTCGCCGCTCACCATCGCGCCGAGCGAGGGCTCCGGCGGCGGCGTCCCGAAGCCCAGGAAGCTGAGCGAGGATGCCGTGAGGATCGCGCCGCCCAGCTCCGCGGAGGCGATCACCAGGATCGGCGACATGATGTTGGGGACGATGTGCCGGAGGATAATCCTCGTGCCCGTCGCCCCCAGCACGCGGCTGGCGGTGACGAAGTCGCTCCCCTTCACCGCGAGCGTGGACGCGCGCACGACGCGCTGCGCCACCGGCAGCATCACCAGCCCGATCGCGAACATGAGCGACCCGTACGAGGGCGTGACGATCGTCAGCACCATGATCCCCATGAACAGCGCCGGCAGCGCGTCCAGCGCGTCCATCAGCCGCTGCATGGTGAGGTCGAAGATCCCTCCTGAATAGGCCGACACCGTGCCGATCACGGTGGCGCTCACGATGCTGATCGCCACCGCGCCAAAGGCGACGGTGATCGAGGGGCGGACGCCGTACATGATCCGCGTCCACACGTCGCGTCCCAGCTGGTCCGTGCCCGCGAGGTGCTGCAGCGACGGCGAGGCGAGGCGCTGCGTGCCCAGCTCGTACGGGTCGTAGGAGGCGAACTGGGGACCGAGCACGGCGATCACCACGAGCAGCACGAGCACCACGAGCCCGAACACGCCGAGCGGTTGCCGGAAGAACCGCGCGAGGAACACGCGCAGCCCCTCGAAACGGCGCTCGCCTCGTGCCGCGCGCGCGGTGACGTCCGGCGACGCGGCGACCACTAGTCGTACCCCACGCGCGGGTCCACCACGGCGTAGAGCAGGTCGACGATCAGGTTCGAAATGCTGACGACCAGCGCGATGAACAGGATCACCACCTGCACCATCGCGTAGTCGCGCTGCGTCACGGCCTCGATGAACAGCCGACCGACGCCGGGGAGCGAGAAGATCGTCTCCGTCACCACAGCGCCGGAGAGCAGCGCCCCCACCTGCGTCCCGATCAGCGTGACCACCGGGATCAGCGCGTTGCGGAGCGCGTGCCGCGTGACCACGGTCGGCCACGACAGCCCCTTCGACATCGCCGTGCGGATGTAGTCCTGCTGAAGCACCTCCAGCAGCGACGAGCGCACCATGCGCGTCATCAGCGCGGAGCTGCGGTAGCCCACGACGAGCGCGGGGAACACGAACTGCTGCACGTTGGTGAACGGGTCTACGTACAGCGGCACGTACCCCGTGGGCGGCAACCAGCCGAACCACAGCGCCAGCAGCAGCACCACCAGCGTGCCCAGCACGAACGAGGGGATCGAGAGCCCCGCGAGCGCCACCAGCCGTGCGAGGTAGTCGATGTGCCTCGCGCGGTTCGTCGCGGCCAGCGTGCCGAGCGGGAGCGCGACCGCGACCGCGACGATGACGCCGGCGAGCGCGAGCTCGGCGCTCACCGGGATCGCCGCGACCAGCTCGTCCACCACGGGCTGCTGAGAGCGATGCGAGTTGCCCAGGTCGCCCGTGAGCACACCGGCGGCCCAGACGAAGTACTGCTGATACAGCGGCCGGTCGAGCCCGAGCTGCCGTCGGAGCGCGTCGATCTCGTCGCGCGAGGCGGTGTCGCCGATCTGCAGCGAGGCCGCGTCGCCCGGCATCGCGCGCATCAGGGAGAAGACGATCAGCGTGACGAGGAACACGGTCGGCGCGAGGAGGACCAGGCGCCGCGCGATGTACTTCGTCATGCCGCCCCAAAGCGATGCCGCGGATCGCCCCGGCGGCGATACCTCTGCGTTATCGCCTCAGGCCAAGCGGATCACCACAAACGAGATGATGAGGACTACCAATCTCGTGATTACGAGAGCCCATAGCGGATGATGTCGCGCTCCTCCAGCGAGCGGATCCGCGCGTCATCCAGTCCCAGCAGCCCGCGCAGCACCGGGTCGTTGTGCTCGCCGAACTCGGGCGGCGGTGTCCGGATCTCCGCCGGCGTACCGGCGAAGCGCCACGCCTCGCTGATCGTGCGCGCCTCCGTGCCGGGGATGTCCCGGTAGAAGCCGCGATGCGCCAGCTGCGGATCCTCCAGCATCTCGTGGGGCTGCAGCACGGGCGCGGCGGGCACGCCCGCCTCCTGCAGCCGGGCCGCGAGTGCCCGGTGCTCCTGCGCTGCCGTCCACGCCGCGAGGCCGCGGTCGATCTCGGCCCGCGCGGACAGGCGCCCGGCCGCCGTGGCGAACGAGGCGGCGCGCGCCCACTCCGGATCGCCCATCGCGCCGACCAGCGCGCGCCACTCCTCGTCCGAGGAGACGGCGATGGCGATCCACTGGTCGTCGCCCGCCGTGGGGTAGACGTTGTGCGGCGCCATCGTCGGGTGCGCGTTTCCCGTCCGGCGCTGCACGCGCCCGTTGAGCGTGTAGTCCACCAGCGCCTCGCCGATGACGTGCGTCTCCGCCTCGCGCATCGCCGCCTCGATGTGCTGGCCGCGCCCGGTCTGCTCGCGCGCGAACAGCCCGACGAGGACGCAGTGGGAGGCGAGGAGCCCGTTCATGTAGTCGGCGTAGAAGTTGCCCGGCTTCATCGGCGGGCCATCCTTGTAGCCGGTGAGGTCGGACAGGCCGGAGCAGGCGTCCACGCCGGGGCCCATCGAGATCAGGTCGCGGTACGGCCCGGTGGAGCCGAACGCGGGCAACGAGACGTGGATCGCGCGCGGGTTCACCTCCTGCAGCACCGGGCACTCGATGCCGAACTTCGGCATGACGCGCGGGCGGAAGTTCTCCCAGACCACGTCGCTGATCTGCACCAGCTGCTTGAACACCTCCAGCCCGTCCGGCTGCTGGAGGTCGAGGCTCAGGTGCTGATTGTCGTGGTGGTGCGGGTTGAACGTCGCCCCGGACGAGGAGTGCGCGAACAGGCGGCGCTGCTCCGCGACGCGCGCCGGCTGGTCGATGTGGATGATCTCCGCGCCCAGGTCCGCC
>JBFWQJ010000193.1:0-5838 GCA_050249515.1 Dehalococcoidia bacterium
GGCAGCTTGACGCCCGAGTTGAGGGCGGCAATCGCCGGGTCGTTCCACTTCTTGATCTTCCCCAGCCAGATGTTGGCGACGGTCGTGCCGTCGAACTTCAGCGGGGTGGTGACGCCCTCGAGGTTGTAGGTGATGACCACGGAGCCCAGCACGGTCGGGATGTGCTGCGCGTCCGGGGCCTTCGCCAGCTCGGAGTCCGTCATCGGCAGGTCGGTCGCACCGAAGTCGACCGTCTTGGCGGTGAACTGCTGGATGCCGCCACCGGAGCCCACGGCCTGGTAGTTGGTCTTCACGCCCGGCGCGACCTTGACGTAGTCCTGGAACCACGCCTGGTAGACGGGCGCCGGGAAGGTCGCGCCCGCGCCGGTCAGGTCCGCCTTGTCTTCCTTGCCGATGTTCGCCGCGATGCCGCCCGGCGCAGCAGCGGCCTTCGTCGCCGCCGCGGTCGATGCCGGCGCGGACGTCGACGCCGCCTTCGTCGCGGCGGGCTCGGTGGTGCTGCCCGAGCCGCAGGCGACGGTGAATGCCGCTCCGGCCACGGCGAGGGTCAGCAGCCCGGAGCGCCAACCCTTCACTGATTCGATCATGTGTGCCTGTCCCCTTACGAGTCCTGCTTGGTGACAGGATCGTCTCAGGGCCCAGTTATGCCTCCGTTAAGGCAGTGCGGGCGCGAAAATTCCCCGAGCCGGTCCTCCGGCCCGGGGACGCGCCGCCGCGCGGTTGCGCCCTACGCGGGGCCGAGCTTCTCGAAGCCGAACTCCCGCCGCAGCGCGTAGAGCTGCTCCACCAGGGCCCGCTGCTGTGACCACGGGAGGTCCGTCAACACGTACCGCTGCTTGCCGATGCGGTCGGCCTCGCGCTTGTTCTCGCCGAGGTCGAGCCGCTCGATGGACTCGCGCACCTGGTCGTCCGTGAGCTGGATGTCCGGGACGCCCTTCATCGGCTCCCAGCCATCGTCATAGAACCACCGGCACGCCTCCTGCACGGTGCGCGTGCAGAGGTCGGCGTAGAGCTGGTCCGCCTCCTGCAGCGCGTGGTAGGAGCGGTGGTTCACCGGGTCCACGGACACGGTGGTCACGCGCTCCACCACGTCGCCCAGGCGGTACTCGGGGTCGGCCGTGCCGCGAAGCTGGTAGCGACTGCCGAGCACGCCCGGCTGGACCACCTGCCGGATGCGGTAGCGCTGCGGCCGCTCGCCGTACGGGTAGCCCGCCGGGTCGTTGCGCGTGTCCACGCTAGAAGTCCCAGGCTTCCTCGCGCCGCTGCTGCGGGCAGATGGTGTCGGGAGCACGGATCTCGTCAGGGTCGATGAAGGGCTGCTTCCTCGTCCGCTCCGGGGTCGAGGTGCGCGTGATCGTTCTCGTCTCGGGCATCGCTCTCTCCAATCAACGCACGCCAGATCTGGTCGACGAGCGCGAGGACGGGCGTGCCGTCCGGCAGTTTGCCCTCGCGCGGGTCGGCGTCCGTCAGCAGCATGTCCAGCACGCGGAGCTGCGGTCGGGTGAACTCGAACATCAGGGGGTCGCCGTCACCCAGCACGGCGCGCACGAAGAGGAGCCGCAGCTCCTCCGCCTCCCGCATGGCGATCAGGCCGCTGTCGCGCAGCGCCCGCTCGTTGCAGGAATAAGCGATGTGCTCGCATGCCGCGTGACTGAGGACCAGTAGCATGGTGCCGCTCCCGCCTGCGTCCAGCACCGAGGCTACGGGCGGCGGTATCAAGGGCGCGGATCGCGCGGAGTGGTGCGATCGGCGTCCGGATAACGGACTCGCGACGCTTCCGTCGCAGCGGGCGGGACGCGCATCGCGCCGGCGTGACGAACCGCCGCCCCCGGCCCGTCCGGGGGCCCCGAGGCCGCTCGTGCGGACGCCACGCCGAGGCGCCCCGGAACCGCTATCCTCGCGACGCCGGCCCCGCTCCGACGGCCGCGAAAGGAGTCCCACCCGATGACGCAGGCGCAGCGCCTCCTCCCCACCTTCGAGGTCGACCCGACCTGGCCTCGACTGCCCGCGGGGCAGGTCTTCGGGCTCGTCAGCGGCGTGGCCGTGGCGCCGGACGACGATCACATCTGGGTGATCCACCGCCCGCGCACGGTGCTGCCCGGCCAGGTGGCCGCGCCGCCGGTGTGCGAGTTCGACGCGGACGGGCACTACCTCCAGGGCTGGGGCGGCGAGGGCGCTGGCTACGAGTGGCCCGGCACGGAGCACGGCATCAGCGTGGACACGAAGGGCTTCGTCTGGATCGGCGGCAGCGGCACCGGCACGCCCACCGAGCCGGGCGACGACGAGATCCTGAAGTTCACCCGGCCCGGCGAGTTCGTCATGCAGATCGGGCGCCGCGGCGCGAGCCGGGGCAACAGCGACACGGAGAACGTGCACGGCGCGGCCGACGCCGTGGTGTACCCCGAGACGAACGAGGTGTTCGTCGCGGACGGCTACGGCAACCGGCGGATCATCGTCTTCGATGCGGACACGGGGGCCTTCAAGCGGATGTGGGGCGCGTTCGGCAACGTGCCGACCGACCCGTCACCGGGCGAGGCGCGGGAGCAGCCGGGCGACACGGGCGAAGGCGTTGGCCAGTTCGACCTCGTGCACGCCGTCCGCATCTCCAACGACGGGCTGGTCTACGTGAGCGACCGCCGCAACAAGCGGGTGCAGGTGTTCCGCCCCGACGGGACGTACGTGACGCAGGCGTTCATCAGCCGCGGCGCCTTCCCCCCCAGCACGAAGCCCGGCACCGCCTTCGGCAAGCCGGTGAGCGAGCTGGCGGACGGGCTGGTCGCCGGTGGGATGACCGCCTCCCGGACCGCGTTCTCGCCGGACCCGGCGCAGGAGTTCCTCTACGTGATCGACCGGATCACGCAGACGATCCAGATCCTCGACCGCAAGTCGCTGGAGGTGCTCGGCGCGTTCGGCGACGGCGTCGGCACCGCGCCCGGTGAGTTCTACATCCTGCACGATGTCGCCGTGGACTCGCAGGGCAACGCCTACACGGCGGAGGTGAACGACAACGGCAATCGCCGCGCCCAGAAGTTCAGGTTCACCGGCATGCGCTAGCGGCCCGCGGCGCTACGGTCGGCGCGCGAACACGGAGGCGCTGACGAGCCCGTTCTCGGACGGCTCGTAGCGCGCCTCGACCTCCGCGAAGCCGGCGGCGCGGATCGCGTCCAGGTAGTCGACCAGCAGCATCGCGCCGGCGACGCAGCCGGCCCACTGCTCCAGGCTGGCGCGCGTCACGGCGCTCGGCTCGGCCGTCCACACCATGTCGGAGACGCGCAGGCGGCCGCCGGGGGCGAGCACGCGGAACGCCTCCGCGAAGACGCGCGGCTTGTCCGAGGAGAGGTTGATCACGCAGTTCGACATGATCACGTCGAACGCGCCCTCCTCGAAGGGGATGTCCTCGATCTCGCCGAGGCGGAAGCGCACGTTGCCCGCGCCCACCTTCGTCGCGTTGTGGCGCGCGAGGGCGACCATGTCCGGCGTCATGTCCAGACCCCAGACCGTGCCAGTCTCGCCCACCTGCCGCGCCGCCAGGAAGCAGTCGATGCCGCCGCCGCTGCCGAGGTCGAGCACGCGCTCGCCGGGGGCGAGCTCCGCGATCGCCAGCGGGTTGCCGCAGCCCAGCGAGGCGCCGACCACGCTCTCCGGCAACTCGGCGAGCTCCGCGGCGGCGTCATAGTTCGCAGCGCCGTACGCCTGGTGCGCGTCCACGCGCGGCGCGGACGAGAGGTCGATGAACTCGATCGGCTGGGACTCGGTCGGCACGGCGGGACCGCAGCAGGCTTCCGCGGCGGGTGCGACGCCGGCGTCCTCCAGCACGGCACGGGCGCGCGCGGCGTAGCGGTCCACGACCGCGCGACGCACCTCGTTCGCGGCGGGGTTCGAGATGGACGGGGTCGGGTCGCTCATCGTGCGCTCCTCACATGCCGTGATGGGGACACCCGGAGCGTAGCGCCGGACGCGCCGGAGGTGTTCGCGACGAGGTTAAGCCCGCGGGACACAACACGATCTTCACGTCGGGCGATCGGACTGTTGATAACCGCGGTCGCGGGGCGGCCGACCATGCACGGAAACCCCGGACCGAGGAGTCCCGATGACCACGACCGAGCCGACGCCCAGACCACCCGCCCCCGCCGTCCTCGGCGAGACGCCCGTCACCCACCCCACTGCGCGCATCCACGACTCCTCGCTCGGCGCGTGGACGCGCATCGGCGAGGCGACGTCGATCGTGGAGTCGAGCATCGGCGACTACACGTACCTGGTGGATCACTGCCAGGTGATCTACAGCGAGGTCGGCAAGTTCTGCTCGATCGCGAGCCACGTGCGCATCAACCCCGGCAACCACCCGATGTGGCGTCCGACGCAGCATCACATGACCTACCGGCGCATCGCCTACGGCTTCGATGAGCGCGACGACACCGACTTCTTCCAGTGGCGGCGCGACGCGAAGGTCACGGTGGGGCACGACGTCTGGATGGGCCACGGGGCGATCATCCTCCCGGGCGTCACGGTGGGCACGGGCGCGGTGATCGCGGCCGGCGCCGTCGTCTCACGAGACGTCGAGCCGTACACGATCGTCGGCGGCGTCGCGGCGCACCCGATCCGCGAGCGCTTCCCGCGCGAGATCGCGGAGGCGCTGATGCGCATTGCGTGGTGGGACTGGGACCGCGCCACGCTGGAGGAACGCTTCGCCGACCTCTCCATGGACATCGAGGCGTTCTGCGAGAAGTACGACCGTGCGTGACCTCCCGATCCGCGTCACCACGGTGAACACGTGGAAGGGCGACGGCCCGTACGCCGCGCGCCTCGAGGCGCTGTGCGAGCAACTGGTCACGCTCGACGCGGACGTGATCGCGCTGCAGGAGGCGCTGGTCGCCGTGGACGGATCGCTGTCCACGCCGGGGTGCCTCGCGCGGTCGCTGGGCATGACCATGGCCACCTACGCCCACCGCCGCAAGCCGCGCCTGGTCGAAGGGCGCGAGGTGGACTCGTGGAGCGGCCTCGCGCTGCTCAGCCGCTGGCCGATCGCGGAGTTCGTCAGTCACGCGCTCCCCGGCGACGACGAGGACGGCGAGCGCGGCGTGCTCCTCGCGGCGATCGAGACGCCCGCGGGCGTCCTGCGCATCGCGAACACGCACCTGACGCACCTGCGCGCGCGCTCCGCGCTGCGCCGCGAGCAACTGGACGCCGTCCTCGCCGACCCGTTCCTCGCGCGGCCGGCGGCGGCGCGGCTGGTCTGCGGGGATATGAACGCGACGCCGGGCACGCCGGAGCTGGGATGGCTGCTGGGCGGCGAGACGCGCCACTGGCACGTGGTGGACGCGTACAGCGCCGCGGGCGGGCCGGAGATGCGCGCGACGATGACCGACCGCAACGGCCACGTCGCCCCCGGCACCGGGGAGCGCGTGCTGGACTACATCTTCTCGCTGGCGGACACGCCGCGGCACCACCCGCACCTGCTGGACGCGCGCGTGGTGCTGGACCGACCCTCGGACCGCGGCGTGTTCCCCAGCGACCACTTCGGCGTCGCGGTCAGCCTCGCGAGCTAGTCGAGGTCCCAGCAGCGCCCGGCGCCGGCCGCCTGCACGTCGCCGGCGAAGTGCGCGGCGGCCTCCTGCACGGCGAGGTCGCGGTCGGCGGTGTACCAGAAGTGCGTGAGCACCAGCCGCGCGACGCCGGCGCGCGACGCGACAACGGCCGCCAGCTCCGCGGAGAGGTGCGTGACCGGGTCGTGGTGACTCGGCGCGCCGCCCGCCAGCGTCGCCTCCGCCAGCAGCGTGTGCGCGCCCTGCGCCAGCGGGACGAGCGCGTCGCACACGACGGTGTCCGAGGTGTACGCGA
>JBFWQJ010000194.1:0-5796 GCA_050249515.1 Dehalococcoidia bacterium
CGGCCAGCTTCTCCATCGAGCGGTGGAGGTAGCCGACGATCATGTCGAGGTCGCGGATGACCTCGCCGTCCATGACCACGCGCAAGCGGAACACGCCGTGGGTGGACGGGTGCTGCGGGCCGATGTTCAGGACGTAGGGCTCGTTCGCCGTGTCGTTCATCGCGGTCACGCTAGTGGCCCCCTGACGCAACGGAGCCGTAGCCGCCCGCCTCGCGCGGCATCTCCTGCGAGGTGAGGTTGCCGGCGTTCATCTGGCGGTCGCGGTTCGCGGGGTCCTCGTTCGGGAAGCGCCCGAGGCCGGTCGTGCGCCCGCCGCCGATGCCCAGGAAGTCCTTGCGCAGCGGGTGTCCCGGGTAGCCCTCCCACAGGAAGAGGCGACGCAGGTCCGGGTGTCCGGCGAAGCGGATGCCCATCAGGTCGTACACCTCGCGCTCCTGCAGCAGCGCCCCCTTGTAGACGGGGTACGCGGAGGGGAGCGAGGGCGCCTCGTGGTCGGAGACGATCGCCTTCACGACCACCTGATGGTTCAGGTCCAGCGACTGGAGGTGGTAGACCACCTCGAACGCGGTGTGGCGGTCAACGGCGGTGAGGTTGGACAGCTGCGCGGCGTCGAACTCCTCGGAGTCGCGGAGCCAGCGCAGGGCCTCCTGGACGCGCTCCGGGGCGACCTCCACCCACTCATCCGTGGCGTGGGTCACGATGCCCGCGAGGGCCGCGCCCAGGCGCGCCGCGACGCGGTGGCCGTCCAGCTGGCGGGGACCGGCGGGCAAGTTAGCGCCACTCCAGCGCGCGCTTGCGCCACGCGTAGGCGAGCCCGAAGGCCAGGATGCCGATGAACAGGAACGCCTTGAACAGGACGCCCAGCGCCATCTCCGCGTGGTTCACCGCCCACGGGTAGAGGAAGATCACGTCCACGTCGAAGATCACGAAGCCCAGGGCGAAGAGGTAGTACCGGGCGTGGAACTGGCCCCAGGAGCTGCCCTCCGCCTCCACGCCGCACTCGTACGTGGCTTCCTTGATCGGCGTGGGGTGCTGCGGGCGCAGGCCGAAGAGGCCGAAGGCGTAGGACGCCACCAGCGGCAGGGCCGGGAACGCCAGCGCGAAGAACAGCAGGATGCCGACGCGCCCGAATTGCTCCGGAATCACCAGCGCGTCCCTTCCGAGGGGGTCCCGGGTGCGACCCGAACTGCACAGCCAGCGTGTTCGGAAACTAGCACCTGCCTATCGGAGGTGCAATGAAACCGGCCCGCGCAGCGCCTCCCTATTACCGTCTTGGTTGACCCGCCCGCCGCCCCGCCCCTAGAGTCGCCCGCGGTCGCGATGGGCGCCGATCGAGCCGGCCCAGTGCCCCATCCGGGGTCATCGGGCCACCCTCGCACGTCACGCCGCCGTCACCAGCCACCCAACAGGCCCGCTCCCTCGCCCCTCCCGCGGACGGGCACGGCGCGGGTCAGGACGATAGGAGCGGACGTTGGCGTACAACAAGCCGATCCCGGACCCGGAGCAGTACATCACCAAGCCGTTCTGGGACGGCTGCAAGGAGGGGAAGCTCATGCTTCCCCGGTGCACCACCTGCAACCGGGTCCACTTCTACCCCCGCGCGATCTGCCCATACTGCCAGTCCGACAACCTGGAGTGGGTGGAGGCCAGCGGCGAGGGCTACATCCACACCTTCGCCGTCCAGCACCGCGCCTTCGGCGGCTGGGCGGAGGAGACCCCCTTCGTCACGGCGTTCATCGACCTGAAGGAAGGTGACCGCATGCTCACCGTCCTCCGCGGCGTAGACCCGCTGAAGCCGGAGGACATCAAGATCGGCGCGAAGGTGAAGATCGAATTCGAGGAAGCCTCGGAGACGGTCAGCCTCCCCTTCTGGCGCGTGGTCGAGTAGGCGAGCGGGAACGGAGAGCATCATGCCCAGCAACCCCTCCATGGCCGCCGCGATCGACGGCGCCGCCGAGTCCAACAAGATCGGCTACATCGAGGAAGGGACGACCGCGACCCTCCTGCACCTCGAGGCGATCATCAACGTCTGCAAGCAGACCGGCATCCACCCCTCCGAGATCGAGGGTGTGTTCTCGACCGGCTTCTCGCCGCAGCTCGCCGAGCACCTCGGCATCCACCCGAAGTACATCGACACCACCGCGGTGGGCGGCTGCTCGTTCGTCATGCACGTGCACCACGCACTGGCGGCGATCAACGCGGGCATCATCGACATCGCGCTGATCTCCCACGGTGAGGCCGGCTACTCCGCGCGCAAGAACAAGGGCAACGGCACCAACCGCACCCTGGGCGAGGACCGCTGGTCCATGCCGAACCAGTTCGAGGTCCCGTACGGCATCGCCGGTGCGCCCTCGAACTACTCGCACGCGATGACGCGGCACATGCACCAGTACGGCACGACGAAGGAAGACTTCGCCCAGATCGCCGTCGCCACGCGCGAGTGGGCCACGCTCAACCCGCGCGCCGTGATGCACTCCAAGGAGACGCACCCGGCCGGCGGCCCGATCACCGTGCAGGACGTGCTGGAGAGCCGCCTCATCTCGTGGCCGCTGAACCTGCTGGACATCTGCCTGGTCACCGACCACGGCGGTGCGGTCATTGTGGCGTCGGCCGAGAAGGCCCGCTCGCTCCGCACCCGCCCGGTCTGGATCGCCGGCGCCGGTGAGAACACCAGCCACTCCAGCATGCTGGAGATGGGTGACTTCACCGCCACCTCCGCCGCCGCCTCCGCCAATGCCGCCTACAAGATGGCCGGCATGGGCCCGGGCGAGATGGAACTGGCGATGATCTACGACTCGTTCACGATCACTGCCGCGATCACCGCGGAGATGCTCGGCCTCGCCCCGCGCGGCGCCGGTCACACGCTGTTCGCCAACGGCGTCGGCACCCCCGGCGGCAAGGGCATCCCGATCAACACCAACGGCGGCGGCCTGTCGTTCAGCCACTCCGGCATGTACGGCATGATGCTGCTGGTGGAGGCATACCGGCAGCTCTCCGGCACCGCCGAGGACGGCGTCCACGGCATCGCCGGCAAGCAGACGTCCGCGAAGACGGCGATCGTGAACGGCACGGGCGGCCAGCTGTCCAACACCGGCACCGTCGTCCTGGTCGCCGACGACTAACAGCACCGCCCGCTCGCCAGAGCGGACGGATCGCGACAACATCGAGGGCGGCCCTCCCACGCGGAGGCGCCGCCCTCGACTCATTCCGGGTGTCGCACAGCGATCGCCCGGAGCGCACAGACAGGCGCGCGCTTGCTGATCGACCTGCACACGCACACCTATCCGCTGTCCTGGGACTCCCAGATCAGCCCGGACGAGCTCGTCGACCGCTCGAAGCAGGCCGGGCTGGACGGCATCGTCCTCTCCGAGCACGACTGGGCCTGGCAGCCGGAGGACGTCGCCGCGCTGGCGCAGCGCCACAACTTCCTCGTCCTCCACGGCATCGAGGTGAACACGGACGACGGGCACATCCTGGTCATCGGCCCGCGCCGCTACACCTACGGCATGCACCACACGCACGAGTTGGCCCGGCTGGTCACGGAGGCGGACGGCGTCATGTGGGCCGCCCACCCCAACCGCCGCCACCACCCGTGGGACTGGGAGAGCGAGAAGGAGTGGGAGGATGCCATCGCCCGCGGCGAGCGGAACGAGGCGTACGGCCTCGTCGCCGCGCTGGAGGTGGCGAACGGCCGCTACTCCCCCCGCGAGAACCTGGTCTCGCAGCGCATCGCGGAGCGGCTGGGCATGCCCGGCACCGCCGGCACCGACTCCCACCGGCTGGAGGACATCGGCAAGACCGCGACCTACTTCGACCGGGACATCACCAGCGCAGCCGACCTGATCGAGGAACTCCGGGCCGGCCGTTGCTGGCCCGTGGACCTCACGCGCGGCGGCGTCAGCAGCGACCCGCGCTTCCATGCGCCCCCGGCGGACCTGGAGGCGGAGCGGCGCGCGATCGCCGCACGGCGCGCCGCGTACCTCGCCGCGCGCCCGCAGTAGGCAGGGACGGCGGACGCCCGGCGGCAGCCGCGCCGCGCTTGATTGACACCCCGGATCGGGCGTCGATATGGTCGCCGCGGCGCATACCTCGGCCTGCAGCGGCACGGGTGCGACCACCCCCTGGAGACGAGGACCCGGATGACCGACTCGATCGTCACTGCCGAGATGCAGGCGATGGTCGGCCGCGAGGTCGATGAAGGCACCGCCGAGGTCACGACCACCGGCTGCCGCGCCTTCGCCCGCGCCGTCGGCCACACCGACCCGATCTTTCTGGACGCCGACGCCGCCCGCGCCCGCGGCTACCGTGACCTGGTCGCCCCCCCGGGCTACCTCGGCACGCCCGTCAACCACCGGGGCCCCGGCGCCATGGTGGCGATCCCGCGTCCGGTCGCGGAGATGCGCATCCCGTACAAGCGCATCCTGGACGGCGGCACCTCCTACGAGTACCTGGAGCCCGTGGTCGCCGGCGACGTGGTCACCTCCCGCAGCCGGATCACCCGCTTCGAGGAGCGCCTGGGCTCCATCGGCCCGATGCTCATCACGTACCACGAGACGGCGTACACGCGGCAGGACGGGACGCTGGTCGCGAAGATGTACGGCAACGTCATTCACTACTAGGCTGCACTTATGACTGGGCCGGCACCATGCCCCTGAACTCCGAGCAGGTCTACTTCGACGACGTCCACGAGGGCGAGGAGATCCCGGCGCTCCGCAAGGCCTGCACCACACAGCAACTGGTGATGTGGGCGGGCGCCTCCGGCGACTTCTACCAGATCCATTACGACCCGGACTTCGCACGCGGCACCGGCCTGGACGGCATCATCGTCCACGGCGGACTGAAGAACGCCTTCCTGGGGCAGCTCCTGCACGACTGGATCGCGCCGGCGGGCTTCCTCCGCCGGTTCGGGTGCCAGTACCGTGGCATGGACTACCCCAACCAGGAGCTCGTCTGCCGCGGGGTGGTCACCCGGAAGTACGAGGAGGACGGGCAGGCGCTCGTCGACCTCGACATCTGGACGGAGAATGCGGCGGGGAAGAAGACCACGCCGGGGTCCGCGACGGTCATGCTCCCGCGCCGCTAGCGCGACGGACGACACACGCCATGAACACCCCCGCGGGGGGAGAAGAGGGAACACACATGGGTGCGCTGGACGGCAAGGTGGCGGTGGTCACCGGATCAGGACGCGGCATTGGCCGCGGGATCGCGATGCTCTTCGCCCGCGAGGGCGCGCGCGTGGTGGTAAACGACCCGGGCGTGAACGTGGACGGCTCCGGCGGTGACGCCGGCCCCGCACAGACCGTGGTCAACGAGATCATCGCCGCCGGCGGCGAGGCCGTCGCGAGCCTGGATTCCGTCGCGGACAACGGCGCCGCCGAGCACCTGATCGGCATGGCGCTGGACAACTGGGGCCGCCTCGACATCCTCGTGAACGTCGCCGGCATCCTGCGCGACCGCATGATCTTCAACATGTCGCACGAGGAATGGGACGACGTGATCGCCGTCCACCTGAAGGGGCACTACAACACCATTCGCCCCGCCTCCGTGCTCATGCGCCAGCAGCGCTACGGGCGGATCATCAACTTCTCGTCCGTCTCCGGCATCGTCGGGAACGCCGGGCAGTTCAACTACGGCGCCGCGAAGTCCGGCATCGCCGGCATGACGCGGGTCCTCGCCCGCGACCTCGGACGCTACGGCGTCACCTGCAACGCGATCGCCCCCGGCGCCGCGACCAGGATGACGCAGACGGTCCCGGACAGCGCCCGCCAGCTCCGCGCCGCCGCCGGCGTCCAGACC
>JBFWQJ010000195.1:0-5779 GCA_050249515.1 Dehalococcoidia bacterium
CCCCCCTTCCCGCGCCGGGACGGGGGGCTGGGGGGATGGGCCGCCCTCCTGACTCCTCGACCTCGCGTCGTGTGAACAGGCGCTCCCCGCCGCCCGGTGTATCCTCTGACGGCCCTTCGAGGGCCCACCCCTTCCCGCACGGAAAGGACGGTCACGCCGTGACCGCATACCAGACCATCGGCACCGCCACGCCGCGCGTCGACGGCGTCGACAAGACGACGGGGCGCGCGCTCTACGCCGCCGACCACGCCGTCCCCGGCGTGATCTGGGGCAAGGTGCTGCACAGCAGCCGCCCCTACGCGCGCATCGTCCGCATCGACACCGCGGCGGCACGCGCGCTCCCCGGCGTCCGCGCCGTGATCACCGGCGAGGACGTCCGCGGCCGCCTCTACGGGCGCGCGATCAAGGACATGCCCGTGCTCGCCGTGGACGTGGTGCGCTACGTCGGCGAACGCATCGCCGCCGTTGCCGCCGACGACGAGGCCACCGCGCAGGCCGCGATCGACCTCATCGAGGTGGAGTACGAGGATCTCGACCCCGTCCTGGAGATCGCCGACGCGATCGCGGACGGCGCGCCGATCCTGCACCCCGCCTTCGGCACGTATCCGGGCACGAAGCCGCCGGAGGCGCCCTCGAACATCTACCACCGCGCGGTGCAGGACCGGGGCGACCTGGACGCCGGCTTCGCCGCCGCCGACCTGGTGATCGAGCACACCTACACCACGCAGCGCCAGCACCAGGCGTACCTCGAACCGCACACGACGACCGTGTCGATCGAGGGCGACACCGTGCATGTGTGGTCGAACAGCAAGGTGCCGTACGCCACCCGCGACAGCCTCGCCTTCACGGCGGGACTGGACCGCGAGCACGTCGTGGTGCACCACGGCTACATCGGCGGGGACTTCGGCGGGAAGGGCACGCCGCTCAACCTGCCGATCTGCTACTTCCTCGCGCAGCACGCCGGGCGTCCCGTCCGGATGGTGTCCGACTACATCGAGGAGTTCCTGGCCGGGAACCCGCGGCACGCCACGCTGATCGAGCTGCGCACCGGCGTGAAGCGCGACGGGACGATCACCGCGCACCACGTCCGCTTCAGCGTGAACAGCGGCGCATACGCCGGGTACAAGCCGAACGGGACCATCGGCGGGGCGAACCACGCCGCCGGGCCGTACCGCTGCGCGAACACGCGCGTCGAGTCGTTCCAGGTCTACACGAACACCGTCCCGGGCGGGCACATGCGCACGCCGGGCGGGCCGCAGACCGTGTTCGCGCTGGAGAGCCACATTGACGAGGTGGCCGCGGCGATCGGCATGGACCCGTACGAGTTCCGCATGATGAACCTCGTCGGTGACGGGGAGACCAATGCTGCCGGTGAGACGTTCGCCCGCGTGCGCGCGAAGGAGACGCTGGCCGCGGGCGCCGAGGCCGCCGGCCTGCGCGCCGCGAAGCGCCCGAACGTCGGCCGGGGCATGGCGCTCGGCGACCACGCCGCGGGCGGCGGACACGGGAGTGCGACGGTGACGTGCGCGCCCGACGGCAGCGTGGTCGTCGGCACGCCGATCTTCGAACAGGGCACCGGGACGTACACGACGCTGCTGCAGATCGTGGCGCAGGAACTCGCCGTCGACCCGGAGCGCGTGCGCCTCGACCCGTGGGACACGGGCGTCGTCCCGGACGACTCCGGCATCGGCGGCAGCCGCGGTACGCGCGTCGCGACGGCGGTGGGCTACGCCGTCGCGCAGGACGCGAAGCGCGCGCTGATGCAGGTCGCCGCCGACGCGGCGCACCTGCCCCTCGATGAGTTCGAGTTCGGCACCGACGGCGTGATCCACCACCGCGCGAACGCCGTCCCGGCGCGCGGCTGGACCGAACTCCTCGCCGCGACGGGGCAGACCGCCACCGGTCACGGCGAGGCGTCGCTCGCGGGCCGCGCGGAGGCGACCGCCTTCGCCGCCCAGTTCGCGGAGGTCGAGGTGGACCCGGAGACGGGCGCCGTGAAGCTGCTCGCGTTCACCTCCGCGCACGACGTGGGTGTGGTCCTCAACCCGGTCGGGCACCAGGGTCAGGTCAGCGGCGGCATCGTGCAGGGCATCGGCTACGCGCTGATGGAGGAACTGCGCGTGGAGGACGGTCGCGTCACCACGCTGTCGTTCGGCGATTACAAGATCCCCTCCATGGCGGACGTCCCGCCGCTGAAGACGGTGCTGCTCCCCTCCGAGGACGGCGTTGGGCCGTACCAGGTGAAGGGCATCGGCGAGAACTCCAACACCCCGGTCGCCGCGGCGATCGCGAACGCGGTCGCGGACGCCGTGGGCGTGCGCATCCGTGACCTCCCGATCACCGCCGAGAAGGTCTACCGCGCGCTGCGCGCCGCGAAGTCGAAGGACCAGTAACGATGCAACTCAACATCAACGGCCGCGCCGTGGAAGTGGACGCCTCCGGCCTCCGCACGCTGGTGGACGTGCTCCGCGTCGACCTCGGATACACCGGGACGAAGGAGGCCTGCGGCGTCGGCGTCTGCGGTGCCTGCACCGTGC
The DNA here is from genome assembly GCA_050249515.1 of Dehalococcoidia bacterium. GTDB lineage: Bacteria > Chloroflexota > Dehalococcoidia > UBA2979 > UBA2979 > SHYQ01. The sequence continues at coordinate 2,538 of JBFWQJ010000195.1, forward strand.
TCCTGGACGGGCGCATGGTCGCCTCCTGCATCACGCTGGCCGCGCAGGCGGCGGGGAAGCAGATCCAGACGATCGAGGGCCTCGGCGACCGGGAACTGCTGGACCCGCTGCAGGAGTGCTTCATCCGCGACGGCGGCTTCCAGTGCGGCATCTGCACCCCCGGCCAGCTGATGGCGGCGAAGGCGCTGCTGGAGCACAACGCGCAGCCGACCGAGGACGAGATCAGGGACTGGATGATGGGCAACCTGTGCCGCTGCACGGGCTACTACCAGATCGTCGAGTCCATCGCGAACGCCGCCAACCTCGGCGCGGCGCAGGGACGGGACGCGTAGATGACCGACGTGACGTTCCACGCCCCCGCGAGCCTCGACGAGGCGTTCGCGCTGATGAAGGAGCACGGCGACGACGCGCGCCTGATCGCCGGCGGCACCGCGCTCGTCGTGATGATGAAGCAGTCGCTCGTGATGGTGGACCACCTCGTCAGCCTCGCCGCGATTCCCGGCCTCGCGGGCATCGAGGTGCGCGACGGCGCGCTGCACATCGGCGCGCTCACGCGGCATCGCGACGTCGAGACGTCGCCGATCGTGCGGGAGCGCGTCCCGTTCCTCGCGGACGTCTACGCGCGCGTGGCGACGGTGCGCATCCGCAACTCCGCCACCGTGGGCGGCGGCCTCGCGCACGCCGACCCGTCGCAGGACCCGCCGGCCGCGCTCATGGTGCTCGACGCCCGCGTGCGCGCCGTCTCGCCCCGCGGCGAGCGCGAGATCGCGGTGAACGACCTGTTCCGCGACTACTACGAGACCGCGCTCCGCGGCGACGAGGTGCTCGCGGAGGTCATCGTGCCGATCCCGTCCGCGTCGGCGCGCACGACGTACCTCAAGTTCCTCCCGCGCACGGAGGACGACTACGCGACGGTCGCCGTCGGCGCGCTCGCGGAGGTCGAGGGCGGCGTGTGCCGCAAACTGCGCGTGACGCTGATCGCGGCAGGACCGACGCCCGTGCGCGCGGGGGCGGTGGAAGCGGCCCTCGAAGGGCAGCCCGTGTCCGTCGAATCGATCCGCGAGGCCGCGCGCCTCGTCGCGGACGCGGTCGACCCGATCGAGGACTTCCGGGGGTCCTCGGACTACAAGCGCGACATGGCCGTGGTCTTCACGCGGCGGGCGCTGGAACAGGTGCTGCTGGGCAGCGTGCAGGGCTAGAGGGACAGCGATTCGTGAAGTTCGAACACACCATCACCGTTGACGCCCCCGTGGACGCCGTCCGCACGTTCTTCGAGGACGTGCCCGCGGTCGCGGAGTGCGTCCCCGGCGTCGAGGGCACGACGCAGGTCGAGCCCGACACGTACGAGGGGCGCCTGCGCATGAAGGTCGGCCCGTTCTCGTTCACGATCGCGGGCCGCGCGAAGGTGGAGCAGGACGCGGACGGCACGTGGCGCATGAAGGGCGAGGGCCGCGACGGCAAGATCAACGCCGGCGTGAGCGCCGCCCTCGAGGCGCGCCTGCGCGAGCTCTCCCCCACCTCGACGGAGGTGCAGGCGACGGCCGACCTCCAGTTCTCGGGCCGCCTCGGCGAACTCGGCCAGCCGCTGATCCGCCGCAAGGCGGACGCGATGCTGGAGGAGTTCACGGACAACCTGCAGGCGCACTTCCGGGGGTAGCGGGCGCCACAGATCGCTTTGTCTGGTGCACGAGGGTGACGGCCCACCCCTGCCCCTCCCGGCGCGGGAGGGGTTCTGAAATCAGAGGGTGTTGTGAAGGGCTGCGCCCCTCACACTCCGGCGGAGTCCGTCAGCCCGCGACTGTCCCAGGAGCGGCACTCGGATCGGGTGACGGGACCGCGAACGCCGACGCGCCCCGGGGTGACTGCCGAGCGGACACCACCGCGCACGCGACCTCGATGACCGGAGCGGACAGCAGCGCGCCCGCCCACGCGAGCGCGGAGCGCCTCGCGTCCCCGGGGGAGCACGAGGGCGAAGCCCTCGTCATTCGTCCCCCTTCCCGCGCCGGGAAGGGGGGAGGGGGATGGGCCGCCCGCCGCAAGCACCTCCACCCGCCGAACCGCGAAGCACCCTACGCCGGCGTCGCCGCCTCCTCGAGGGGCGCGGTCCAGGCGTCGTAGCCGTACAGCCAGTCGGGGTCCTGCGGCACCGTGCCGTGCATCCACGTGTTCGCGCTGCTGATCGCCTGCACGCGCGACGTCCGAGGCTTGCGGTGGTGCTCGTACAGCCGGAACACGTCGGCGTAGTTCGCCGGGCCGGCGGCCTCGGCGGCGCGGGCGAGGACGGCGGCGTCCTCGATCGACTGGGCCGCGCCCTGCGCCATGTACGGCGTCATCGGGTGGCACGAGTCGCCGAGCAGCACCACGCGCCCCTGGCTCCACGTCGGCAGCGGCTCACGCGTCAGGATCGCCCACTTGTGGCACTCGGGCGCCGCGGCCATCGCCGTGCGCACGTCGGAGTGGAAGTCCTCGAACAGCGCGCACATCTCCGCGGTGTCGCCCTTCGCGGACCACGACTCCGCGGTCATCCATTCCACCGGCTCGGCGACGCTGGTCACGAAGTAGACCTCGTCGCGCTTCGCGGTCGTGTAGTAGATGACGATGTGCCGGTCCGGCCCCCACCACTTCGTTCTCGACGGCCCGAGGTCGAGGCCGCCCATGCGCTCCGCGGGGAACACCGCGCGATACGCGACGCGGCCCGAGAACTGCGGGTTCTCCGGGCCGAGCAGGATCGAGCGCACCAGCGAGTGCAGCCCATCCGCGCCGATCACCCAGTCCGCCTCCGCGCTCGTCCCGTCCGCGAACGACAGGCGCACCTTCGCGTCGTCCTGCTGGAGGCCGGTCAGCTTCTTGCCGCGGTGGATGATCTCGGGAGGCAGCACGTCCGCGAGCGCGGAGTGCAGGTCCGCGCGGTGCATGCACAGGTACGGCGCGCCATAGCGCTCCTCCGGCATCGGCAGTTCGATGAGCATCTCGCCGGTGTGGGCGCGGTTGAGGTGTGACTTCGGCGAGAACGCGAAGCCGCGCACGCGGTCCTCCACGCCGATGCGGCGCAGCACCTTCATCGAGTTCGGCAGCATCTGGATGCCCGCGCCGATGCGCGTGAACTGCGACGCCTGCTCGTACACCTGCACGTCGATGCCGACGCTGCGCAGCGTGGAGGCGGCGGCGAGCCCACCCATCCCCGCGCCGACGATGGCGACCGAGGTGCGCCCCTGGTTCATGCTGACCTCCGCGTGCTGGTG
>JBFWQJ010000196.1:0-5777 GCA_050249515.1 Dehalococcoidia bacterium
CAGAGCCCACGTGGCCCCTCTGCCGGCGTCATTTCGTTGCCAGCCGGGCGATCTTCCGGCGCGCACTCCTCACCTCGGCGATCGTGGGTAGCACGCTCCTGGCCATCAACCAGGGCGATGCGCTGCTCGCCGGGCATCTGCCTGCGGCGCTCTGGTGGAAGGTGCCGCTCACCTACCTCGTGCCGTATCTCGTGTCCACCTCGGGAGCACTCGCGGGCGCCCGGCTGACAGCGGACGAGCAGCAGCCCCCCACCGACCGCTGACTACGCATGGTGGACATCGGTGTGATTCGCGATCTCGCTATCGAGCGTCGCGAGGTCACTCGGCCGTAGGTCGTGCACGTCCGCCACGCCAACGGCGCGCGCCACGAGTTCGATCTCCGCGCGCAGCGCGCGGAACGTCGCCGCGCCGCGCTCGGTCGACAGGTCGACATCGAACCGCCCCTCGAGGTCGGCGCGTTGCGTCGCGATGCCCACGGGGCAGTTACCGCTGTCGCAGGCGAGGTACTGCTGGCAGCCGATCGCAATCATCGACGCGGTCGCGAGCGCGACGGCCTGCGCGCCCAGCGCCAGCGCCTTCACGACATCTCCCGCCGACCGAAGCCCGCCCGTGGCGATGACGTCGATGTCCGGCCGGCCGAGGTGCTCCAACTGCCAGCGCGCGCGGTAGAGCGCGTAGGGGAGCGGGATCGTGAGGTTGTCCTTGAGCACATCGGGGGCCGCGCCGGTCCCGCCCCCACGCCCATCGATCGTGATGAAGTCGATGCCCGCCGCCACCGCCGCCTCCACATCGTCCTCCACGTGCCCGGCGGCGAACTTGATGCCGACCGGGCGCCCGCCGATCTGGTCGCGGATCGCGGTGACGCGGTCTCGCAGGGCCGCCGGACCGCTGAGGTCCACGAACCGCGCGGGGGAGTGTGCATCCTCGCCCGGCCGGAGTCCCCGCACTTCGGCGATCTGCGGCGTCACCTTCGCGCCGGGGAGGAGGCCACCGGAGCCGGCCTTCGCCGACTGCCCGAACTTCAACTCGACGGCATCCGCGTGGGCGATGTTCTCGGGCCTCCAGCCGAAGTAGCCGCTGGCCATCTCGAAGATGTACCGCGAGGCGGCGGCACGTTCCGGCCTGAGCAGCCCGCCCTCGCCGCTGCCGATCGCCGTCCCCGTCTCCTCGGCGACGCGCGCGAGCGCGACCTTGGCAGACGCGGAGAGCGCGCCGAACGACATGTGCGACACGAACATCGGCACGTCGAGGACCAGCGGCCGCGCGGCCGCGCGGCCGATCACCGTCCGCAGGGACAGCGGCTCGTCGTCGAGGCGCGGCGGGCGGCTGACCTGGCCCGGCAGCAGCAGGATGTCGTCCCATGAGGGACGGACCGCGCGAGCGCTCCCCATCGCGCTGACGGGTGGTGCGCCGGACGCCAGCCCGCGCAGGTAGCCGTACGCCCGGAGACCTGGGTCGCTGGGACGCCGCCATGGGCCGAGGTAACCGGCATCGTGCCCGGTCGGCAGCGGCGGCACCGCGTCGGCGTCCACCTCGACGTGCCCGTCCACGATCCGCGTGGGGTAGACCGCGACGCGCTCGTGGGCGTCGTAGCGGGACACGCCGGTATGTAGGTCGAAGTCGTATCCGTGCAGCGGGCAGACGATGTCCTCCCCGCGGACGGTACCGTCGGACAGCTGGCCGCCCCGGTGCGGGCACCGGTCGTCGAGGACGTGCGGCGGTCCTCCCTGCTCGCAGCGGACCACCGCCAGGTCGCGCTCGTTGATCCGCGCGCGCGTCGGTCGGTCTGCCGGCAGGTCGGTGAGTGCGGCCACTCGAGTCCAGTGAGTCATCGCGAATTTCCCTCGCTCGTCCTCGTTGCATGTGCGCCGGCCGGCGCACGGTCGCGCGACTCGTCCTCGACGCGCTGCGGGCTGTGGCGGGCGGGGAGCGACCACCACGCGAGCGGGATGATCGCGCTCGACGCGAGCAGCGCGAAGATCGCGAGCGCGGCGGATGGATCCGTGGCGATGAGGCCGCCGACGCCGACCAGCAGCACGACCGGTACGAGTGTCCCGACCATTGTGACCGCAAGGAAGCGCCGACCGCTCATCGAGGTGAGGCCGGCCGCGTAGCTCAGCCACTCGAAGCTGAACACCGGCAGCAGACGCATGACGAGCAGTGTGCGCGGCGTCAGTGCCACCTCGAGCGCGTCGAGATACGCGGTGCGGTCGGTGCTCAGCCGGCGGCGGAGGCGATCGCGTCCCAGCCGCCGCGCGAGCGTGAACGCGACGAGCGCGCCGATACCGTCACCGGCGAGCGTGAGTGCGGCACCCCACATCCAGCCGAACGCGAGCCCCCCGGCGATGTCGAGCGGGATCGACGGGATCGGCGCGATCACGATCGCGGCGACGATCGCGGCGACGAAGACGAGCGGCGCCGCGACGCCGTACCCCTCGAGGTGGATGCGCACCGCCTCAGGTTCGATCAGGAACGCGGTGCCGACGAAGCGTTCGAGCACTGCGGAGAGCACCAACGAGAGCAGGGCGATCCCCAGCAGCACGCGCGCCGCGTACGGCGAGGGGCGAGCGAATCGCCGTGATCCGGCGCGGGGGGACGTGCGTGGTGGCATCGGCATCCTCGTGCGGGGCGGTGGCGAGGGACGGCGCGCGGTTCCGCGGACCCTCGCGCCCATCATCGCCACGCGACGCTGCGACGCTCTGTGATCGCGATCACCGGATGCCATGCCACCTGCCGATGCGTGACGCCGGTCACCGACGGCGGCGCGCGGTAGCACCGAGGCTAGAGGGGTAGCACGCAAGGAGCCCTCCATGTCCCACGGACCGACCCCCCTCACCTCGACCGCGCCCGGCGCGCCGGCGGCGGGCGAGGGCTATCGATACGACCGGTTCACGACCCGACTGATGCTCGCCGACCTGCGGTTCGGGGCGGATGCACCGCGCCCGGGGTCGCCGTTTCCCACGTTCGCGCTCGACGCCCCCGGGGGCGGATCGATCTCCTCGGCGTCGCTCGCGGGACGACCGTTCCTGCTGATCCTCGGATCGCTGACGTGCCCGATGACGGCGGGCAGCGCCGCTGGGCTGCTCGCACTGCACGAGGCGTTCGGCGCGCACGTGGAGTTCGTCTCGGTGTACGCGCGCGAGGCGCATCCCGGAGAGCGCATCCCGCAGGCGAGCACCGCCGCAGAGAAGCGGACGAACGCCGAGGCCCTCGCCGCCCGCGACGGGTACGCCTGGCCGATCGCCGTCGACAGCCTCGACGGCGCGCTCCACCGGCAGCTGGACGCGAAGCCGAACGCGGCGTTCCTGGTGGACGCGTCCGGGCAACTCGCCTTCCGCTCGATCTGGGCGGCGGACGACGCGGGCCTGCGTGCGGCGCTCGCCGCGGTGGTGGGAGGCGAACGTCCGCGCCGCGGCACGAGTACGGCGATGGTGGGGCCGATGCTGCGCGCGCTGCCGTGGATCGACCTCATCGTGCGCGGCGGAGGGCGCAGCGCGAGCCGCGATCTCTGGCGGGCCGCGCCGCCGATGGCGCTCATGGCGCGGATGGCACGCGCCGTGTGCTCGCGCGGGCATGAGCCCGGTCGTGGACGAGGCTAGCGCAGCCCGAACCAGGAGCGCCGCTCGCGCGGGGCTTCCTCGACCGTCGTGAACGGGATGCCGTTCCGTTCGAGGAAGCCCTCGACCTGGCCGATGCCGGGCTCGGTGAGCATCGTGCCGCGGTCGACGGCGCGCGGGCCGCGCCCGTGGGGCAGCGCGGTCGGCGCGGTCACGGGGTCCACGCCGTCGTCCGACGCGATCACCAGCGTGGGCACGGACTGGTGGCCGGTCCACTCCACCACCTTGCGGAACGCCTCCGCGTCGTGGTTGATGTCGAACTCCACGACCTCGACCTCGTGCTTCGAGAGCCACTGCATCCAGCGATACATGTCAGGACAGGGCGTCGAGCGGCCGTAGACGACGAGACGAGGCACGTGGACCCTCCGTGGTGGCTCTCCGGGCGAGCGCAGCAGCGATCTGGGAGCGTGAGGCCCGCCAGGTCGATTCTCCCCCACGGCTCGCGCGGCCGAATGTGATCCCCGTCACCGTGCCCGACCCGTGGCGCCCGCGATGCTGGACGCGGATCGGGGGTCACGATGCTGCCGGGCTCTGCGCCACAGGACACGTCAACGAACGCGGGCCGGGGGTACGGGCGCTCCGTGCTCCTGGGCGCCACGTTCTCCATCGCGTGGTCGCCGTGCATCGGGCCGATCCTCGCGATCGTGCTCACGCTGGCCGCCGCCTCCGGCACGGTGCTGCAGGGGATGGTCCTGCTCGTCGCGTACGCGCTGGGCCTCGGCATGTGGTTCCTCGCGGTCGGGGCGTTCTTCGGCTGGCTCGCGCCGAGGCTGCGCCGCGTGCAGCGATACACGCCGGCGCTACTCGGGGGCTCGGGCGTCGTGTTCATCGGCATCGGCACGCTGATGGTGATCGGCGAGTTCGGCCGCCTGAACGCCTACGTGCAGTCGTTCGGCTTCCTGTTCGGATCGGCCACCGAGGCGGAGGCCGGGCTGTCGCAGGGCGTCCAGGGCGCCGCCGGCCCGGCGATCGCGTTCCTGGGCGGCATCCTCTCGTTCCTCTCGCCCTGCGTGCTCCCGCTGGTGCCCGTCTACATGGCGAACCTCACCGGGGAGGCGGTCACCGCCGCCAGTCGGGGCGCGCGCGGCGCGCGGCGGCGTGTGCTGCTGCACTCGGTCGCGTTCGTCGCCGGGTTCACGCTCGTCTTTGCGTTGCTCGGCGCCTCGGTCGGCCTCGTCGGCAGCCTCGCGGTACAGCACCTCGACACGATGACGCGGATCGGCGGGGGCGTGCTCATCGTGCTCGGCCTGCAACTGACCGGGCTGATCCGCATCCCGTACCTCGACCGCACCTACCAGGTCCCGTCCGTCTAGGCACGACACACGCGAAAGGGAGCATCCGATGAGCAAGCAACGTCGAGGCCGCGCGAAGGCCGCAAGCCCCCGCCCGGCATCCTCGAACAATCGTCTGCTGCTGGGCGGCGCGGTGATCGTGATCGCCGTCGTCGCCGTCGTGGCGGGCCTCGTCGCGTCCGGCAGGTTCGGGCAGACGGGCGCGGGCACTGGTCATGGCATGGCGGCGTCATCCGACGGCACGGCGGCAGGCGCTGCCGACGCAGCCGTGCGCGTGATCACCGGCGGCATCCACACGGTGCGCCACACCATCGCGCCGCTGCCGACGGCCTCGACGCCCCGCGAGGACGGCCGCCCGACGCTCGTGTGGTTCAGCGGTACGTGGTGCCACTTCTGCGAGAACATGGCGCCGTACGCGCAGAGCACGTTCGCGCAGTTCGAGGGGCGCATGGCGTTCGCGGAGAAGTCCGTGGACCACGACCGCGCGGCCGCCTCGCGCTTCTCGGTGCGCGGCACGCCGACGTTCGTGCTGATCGACGCGCAGGGGCGCGAGCTGAGCCGGTTCTTCTACCAGCCGGATGCCGCCCGCCTGCGGCAGACCGTGGACGCCGCACTCAAGCAGGCCGGTCTGTAGCCGTCGTCTCGATGAAGGAGCCACCGTGTCCGATCTGATCGTCTACGGGGCGCCGTGGTGCCCCGACTGCCGCCGCACGAAGAAGTTCCTCGGCGAGCATCGGGTCGGCTACGAGTGGGTGGACATCGAGGGCGACGCCGAGGCGCTCGCGTACGTGGAGCGCCTGCAGCAGGGCGGCCGCACGATCCCCACGGTGGTGTTCCCGGACGGCACGTTCCTGCTGGAGCCGAGCAA
>JBFWQJ010000197.1:0-5746 GCA_050249515.1 Dehalococcoidia bacterium
GTCGAGGCGACCTCGGCGGTGCGCGCGCTCTCGCTCGTGCTTGCCCCGATCGCGGGCTGGGTGGGGCTCCTAATCAGCATCGACGCCACAGGGGAGCTCGCCGCGCGGGGCGCGGGGTGGGTGACGATCGCGGCGCTCGTCGCGTCCGTCACGCTGCTCGCCGCCGCCGCGACCGTCGCCGACCGCGGCTTCGATCGGCCGCTCGCGGCGGCGCTCGCGCTGCTCGGCGCGGCGCTGCTCGTGCTGCTCGGCACGGAGCTCTTCCGCGTCGCGGACGCGTTCCCCGGCCGGTTGAACACGGTGTTCAAGTTCTGGTTCAACGCCTGGGCGCTCGTCGCGGTCGCCGCCGGGGCGCTCGCTGCACTCGCGTGGGACCGCGGGCTGCTCCCGGCGCGCACCCCCGCGCGGGAAGCCGTCGCCTACGCCGTCCCGCTCGCCGCGATGCTGGCGCTGGCGACCACGCTGTACGCCCCGGCGATGGCGGTGAGCCGCGCGCGGGAGGGGCAGGCCGCCGGGCTGGACGGTGTCGCGTATCTGCAACGCGTCGACCCGGGGCTCTATGCGACCATCGAGTGGGCGCGGGAGCACCTCGACCCGTCGCGGGACGTGGTCGTACAGGCGATCGTGGAGAGCTACCACCCCGGCGGCACGCTGTCGGTCGCGACGGGGGTGCCGACGCTGCTCGGCTGGCCGAACCACGAGCGCCAGTGGCGCCGGGTGGTGCCGGAGGCGGAGCGGCGCGCTGCGGTGCAGGCGATCTACGCTGGAGGCGCCTCGGAGACGAGCGCCGAGATCGCGCGCCGGCTGGGCGTGACCCACGTGTACGTGGGGCGCGAGGAGCGCGCCGCCTTCGGGGCCGATGTCGCACGGCGGTTCGCCGCGTGGCCCGCGGTGGTGGAGCAGGACGGCGTGCTGCTGGTGCGCGTGCCGTCGATGGGGGACGCAGGGGAGGCCCGATGAGCGAGGCGACGGCGGACGCCCCGGCGCAGGAGGAGGAGCGGTTCACGCTCCTCGACCGGCTGCGCGCGATCGATGCGGTGGAGTGGACGGTGATCGCGCTGTTCGCCGCCTCGCTGGTGCTGCACCTGTGGGACGTGGGCGCCCGCGCGCAGCACCACGACGAGTCGCAGCACGCGGCGTTTTCGTACTACTTCGCCTCCGGCAGCGGGTACCGCCACGATCCGCTGCTGCACGGCCCGCTCCAGTTCCACGTCATGGCGCTGATCTTCAAGCTCTTCGGCGACTCCGACTTCACCTCGCGCGTGTTCCACGCGGTCATGGGCTCGGTGCTGGTGATGACCCCGCTGTGGTTCCGCCGCACGCTGGGCGGACCCGGCGTGGTGCTCGCCGCGCTGTTCCTGGTGATCTCGCCCTCGCTCCTCTACTACTCGAGGTTCGCCCGCAACGACATCCCGGTGATCGTGTTCACGGTGATGATCATCGCCGGGACGTGGCGCTACCGCTCCGACCGGCGGCTGCGCTGGCTGCTGCTCGTGTCCGGCGGCATGGCGCTCTCGTTCGCCTCGAAGGAGACGACGTACATCGCCGCGGCCGTGCTGCTGCTCTACCTCAACGGCGCGCTGGCGCACGCGCTCTTCATGCAGCAGCGTCGAGGCACGCGCCCGACGTTCCTCGATCGGCTCGCGGACGGCGTGTGGCTGTTCCCGACGGCATGGGTGTTCGCCGCGCTGTGGGAGCCACTGGCGCCGCTACGGCGTCGCCTCGGTCTGCACGAGCGGCCGCCGGAGGCGGATGTGCTGGTGGTGGTCGGCACGCTCGTGCTGCCGCTGCTCGCCGCGTTCGCGCGGCTGCCCCTGCACCTCGTGGGCGTCGAGGTCGCCGGGCCCGGCCACACGATGCTCGCGACGGCAGTCGTCGTGGCGCTGCTCGTCGCCTCCACGGGCGTGGGGGCGCTCTGGCGCTGGGACTGGTGGGTCGCCTGTGCCGCGGTGTTCTTCGCGATCACCGTGCCGCTCTACATGAGCATGGGCACGAACGTCGACGGCATCGGCGGACTGTTCTGGAACTCGCTGTCCTACTGGCTCGACCAGCAGGAGGTGCGCCGCGGCACGCAGCCGTGGTTCTACTACCTGATGATGGTCCCGCTGTACGAAATGCTCGTGCTGCTCCCGGCGGTGGTGGGCGGCACGTGGCTCGCGCTGCGCCGGCAGGACCACTTCGCGGCGCTGCTGCTGTGGTGGTTCACCGGCACGCTGCTGGCGCTCTCCTACGCGGGCGAGAAGATGCCCTGGCTCACCACGCACCTCGCGCTGCCGCTGGTGTTCCTCGCGGCGTACGTGCTCGGCCGCGCGCTCCCGGTCGCCGCGGTGCACGTGCGTGAGGGCACGGGCTCCGTGCTGGCGTGGGCCGGCGGCGGACTGGCCGTGGCGACGATGGGGCTGGCGCTGGTCGTGACGCTGCGCGCGGACATCGGCCTGAACGCGCGGCATCCAGACACCCCCGTGGAGCCGCTGATCTACGTCCAGACGACGCCCGAGGTGCCCCGGCTCGCCGCCGAGATCCGGCAGTGGGTCGCGGAGGGACGGGCGGGCTCGATCGTCCTCGACGACAGCGAGGCGGCCGGGATCACGTGGCCGTGGGCGTGGTACCTGCGGCACGAAGGCCTGACGTACACCACGGCGGACCAGGTGCTCGCGGACGGGAACACGAGGGCGATTGTGATACGAACGCGCGGCGAGCGCGCGGCCCCGCAAGCACTCGTCGAGCGCTCCAGCGACGTCGTCGTCTACCGTCATCGGTGGTGGTACCCCGAGGAGGGGTACCGCGGGACGACGTGGGCGGAGTTGGGCGCGGGGCTGCGGGACGGCTCGCTGCTGCGCGAGTGGGCGGCCTTCGTCTGGGACCGCGGCGACCGCGACCAGATCGCGTCGCTCGACGGCGAGGTGTTCTTCCCGAGGTAGGGCAGCCTCGTCCGTCCGTGCGGCGGGCGCCGGGATCGCGCACACTGGATGACGGACGCCTCCCCCGGGAGCGCGGCAGGGGAGGGCCGATGCGCCAGCTGCGGTTCTGGGTGGGGACGGCGATCAGCCTCGCGTTCCTCGTGCTGCTGCTGCGCCGCGTGGACGTCGCCGAACTGGTGGCGGCGCTGCGCGAGGTGGACCCGCGCTGGCTGCTCCCCGCGATGCTGGTCTTCGCGCTCTCGATCACCGTCCGCGTGCTGCGCTGGAAGATCGTCCTCGACCGCGTGCTCCCCGTACCGGCCTCGGACGCCGGCGCGCTGCTGCTGATCGGCGCCGCCGCCAACAACATCCTCCCGGCCCGCACCGGCGAGGTCGTGCGCGCGGCGCTGCTGCGTCGCCGCCACGGGGGATCGATGGCGACCGCGCTCGGCACGATCGTGGTCGAGCGCGTCTTCGACGGCCTCGTGCTCGCACTCATGCTCGCGACGACGCTCGCCTTCCTCGGCAGCAACGCGGTGCTGCGGAACGTCGCGGTGGTCGCGGGCGCCGGGTTCAGCGCGATCGCGCTCGTCCTCGTCGGCCTGGCGCTGCAGCCGCGGCTCACGCGCGGGCTGATCGACCGCATCCTGTCGCTGCTCCCGAGTGTCGTCGGCGCGCCGCTGCGCGGGCTCGCGTCGCGCTTCCTCGACGGGCTGATCGGGCTCGGCGGGCCGAAGACGTGGGGACTGGTCGCGGTCGCGTCCACGGGGACGTGGGTGCTGGAGGGCGTCTCCTACTGGCTGGTCGGGATCGGCTTCGGCTTCGACCTGCACCCGGCCGTCTACCTGGCGGTGTGCGGCGCGGCGAACCTGACCGTGGCCGTCCCCAGCACCTCCGGCGGCATCGGGCCGTACGAGTTCCTCGCGCGGGAGGTGGTGGTCTACTTCGGCGTGGGCGCTGCCGCCGGGACGGCGTTCGCGATCGCCGTGCACGCGTTCATCCTGCTGCCGATCACGCTGATCGGGCTGTTCCTCCTGTGGCGGCGCGATCTCGGTCTCGGGGACCTCGTGCGGCCGCAGACGCTGGAGCCGCCCCGCGTGGCGGAGGCGCCGAGGTGAGAGGGCCGCGATGAAGGTGATCGTGATCGGCGCGGGGGTCGCAGGACTCGCCGCCGCCTATGACCTCGCGAAGCGCGGCCACGAGGTGGCGGTGTACGAGGCGAGCGACCGCCCCGGCGGCCAGGTCCGCACGTTCGAGGTGGGCGGCGGGCGCGTCGAGATCTTCTACCACCACCTGTTCCGCTCCGACACAGACATCGTCGCGCTGATCGAGGAGCTCGGGCTGGGCGGCGACCTCGAGTGGATCGACTCGAACGTGGGGCTGCACGCCGGCGGGCGGAACTACCCGTTCGTGGGGCCGGTGGACCTGCTGCGCTTCGACCGCGTCTCGCTGCTGACGCGCGTGCGTCTCGGCCTCGGCGCGCTCTACCTGCGCCGCTACCGCCACTGGCGCAACTTCGAGGGCAAGCGGGCCGCCGAGTGGATCCGGAAGTGGGTCGGCCGCGAGGGCTATGACGCCGTGTGGGGGCCGCTGCTGCGCGCGAAGTTCCGCGAGCACGCGGAAGATGTCTCGCTCGTCTGGTTCTGGGGCAAGCTGCACCTGCGGTTCGCCTCGCGCCAGAGCGGCGGGGGCGGGCTCCTCGCACCGCTGAAGGGGCTCTTCGCGAAGGAGCAGCTCGGCTACCTGCGCGGCTCCTTCGGCCGGCTGATCGATGCGCTCGTCGACGCGATCGAGACGCGCGGCGGATCGGTGCACCTCCAGACGCCGGTGGAACGCGTGCTGATCGAGGACGGGCGTGCCGCCGGCATCCGCCTGCGCGACGGCACCGAGGTGCGCGGCGACGCGGTCCTCGCGACAGTGCCGTCCGAGTGGTTCGCGCGGCTCGTCCCCGACCTCGCGGAGCGCGACGCCCGGTACGCCTCCATGCTCACGTCGGTGCAGTACCAGTGGGCGACCGTGCTCGCGCTCACGCTGGACCGGCCGCTGTCGCCGATCTACTGGCTCACGATGACCGACCTGGACAGCCCGTTCGTGGTCGCGGTCGAGCAGACGAACTTCATGCCGCCCTCCGCGTACGGCGGGGAGCACCTGCTCTACCTCTCGAACTACGTCGACCCGGGCGACCCTACGACGGAGCAGACGGCGGACGAGGTCTTCGATCGGTATGAGCCGCACCTGCGGCGGATCAACCCGGCGTTCGACCGCTCCTGGGTGCGGGAGAAGTGGCTCTTCACCGACCGGGCGGGCCAGCCCGTGGTGCACGCCCGGTACCACGAGACCATCCCGCCGCATCGGACGCCCGTGCCCGGCCTGTACCTGGCGAACACGACCCAGATTTACCCGGAGGACCGGGGGCAGAACTACTCCATCCGCATGGGCCAGCGCGTGGCCCGGCTCCTGGAGGCGGATGTGGCCGCGGAACCCGCCGACGTGCCCTCGACGGCGCCGTAGGCAAGCGGACGCGGCGGGCGCGCGCCTTGAGCGCCCTGTGGGGCCCTCGTATAGTGACCGGGCGAGTGTGAATTCGCGCACGAACCTGCATGGATCGGCCGCCGGCCGTGTTGAGGGGCGCCTGATGCCGCTGGAAACCGAGTCCCGCGCGCAGATCCGCGCGCTGATCTCCGAGTTCCGACCGAACCACGGCGACCTGCTCGCCACCCTCCACCGGATCCAGCACGAGTACGGCTACCTCTCGCGCGAGGCGATGGAGGTGGTCGCGGAGCAGCTCCACCTCTTCGCCGCGCAGGTCTACGGCGCCGCCTCGTACTACGAGGAGTTCCGCTTCG
>JBFWQJ010000198.1:0-5756 GCA_050249515.1 Dehalococcoidia bacterium
GCGCGGCGCTCGATGGGCAGCGCCTGCTGGTCCAGGGACGGGGGCATGACGGGCGCGCCATCCGTGACCATGAACTCACGCGTGAACATCTCGCGGTCGGGACGCGGTGACTGCTGGTTGTTGAGGTAGGGCACGTGCGACCAGCCGTGCAGCACCTGCACGACGTGCTTGCCGGGCTTGCCGGCGATCGTGAACGAGCCGGTGGCGGTGCCGTGGGTGCTGACGGAGGACATCCAGCCGGTGTACGTGTTGTCCACGTTCACCTGCCAGCTGTTCTCCAGGTTCTGCCACCCCATGCCCTTGATCTTCAACTGGACGCGCGTGCCCGGAGGCCCGCTGGTGGGGGTCATCTCCACCTGCATCTTCACGTTGAAGCCGGCCTGGTTGCGGATCTCGTTGTCCTGCTGCACCCAGACGTTGTGGACGAAGCCAAACCCCTCCGGGACCTTGAAGCTGGCCTCAAACGCGCCGCTCGCGTCGGTCGTGACCTTCGCGATCGGGACGCGCTCCTCCTTGAACTCGCGGCCGAGGAAGGAGCCCTCGTCCTTGTTGACCTTCCAGGAGCCCTTCATGTCCTGCCAGAGCAGGGTGACCTCGCTGTTGGCCGTGAAGCCGGTGCCGGAGGCCTTCACGTCCGAGCCAATCGGCCCGGCGCTCGGTGTGAGCTTCATCTGTCCGACGTAGTTGACCTTCGGCGTAGCGGATGCGGTGGCCTTCGCGGGCGCCGCAGCGCTCGCCGCGGCCGTGGCGGCCGCGTGCGGCTCGGACTCCGCCCGGCGTTCGCCGGACCGGACGTCCTTGCACGCCACCAGGCTGACCGCGGCGCCGAGGATCAGCGGCACCAGCCAGGCCTTCTTCGTGAACATGGTTCCTCAGTCCCCTCTGTTGCCCCTCTGAGTAGGAGCGGGGGAGGGTGCGGGACTCCGCACCCTCCCCGGTATCGCACCTATGACTTCGGCATCACCGTGAGCCAGGCCGACTTCACGTTGAACGTGTCGTGCTTGAGCTCCGCCGTGCGCCCGTCCTTCGTCTTGACCGAGATGGTCCAGGCCAGGACGCCCGTGGGCTGGTTGTCCGGCACCGTCCACCACGTGGACCAGAAGGCGTCAGTAGGCGGCTTGCCGCCGTGCTCGCCGAACTTGATCGCCGGGACCGTGGCGCCCGGGACCGTGATCGTGACCGATCCCGGCTCGATCGCCTTGTCGTCCAGCGCCTTGCCGGTCGCCGTGTCGATGACCTTGATGCGCCAACCGAACGTCTCACCCGGCTTCACACGGCTGGTCTGGACACAGGACTTCAGCGGCTTCTCCGCGTCCGTCATGCCCTTCGAGCCCCACACCGTGTCGACCACCAGCGCGAGCGCCGCGGGCTTCTCAGCGGCCGCAGCGGCCGGAGCCGCCGTGGTCGCCGCGGGCGCGGCCGCCTTCGTGGTCTCGGCAGCCTTCGGCGCTTCCGCCGAGGGCGCACCGCCACCACAGGCCGTCAGCGTCAGGGCCAGCACTGGCACCGCCAGCAGGCCCATGACTGACCAACTCCTCCGACTACTCATCTCAACCCTCCCTCTGATGCTCCGGCTCTCCAGCCGGAGGTCATCTACAACGTTGGTCAGGCCCCGCGTCCCGCGCGGGGAATCGTGATCAACACCTCTGCCATGACGTAGATCAGGACCAGCCACACACCGACGCCCAGCGCCAGCCCCAGCCAGGGCACCCACCGGCCGATCACACTCAGTCGCGAGGCGTGCTCGACCTCCGGAGCCAGCGCCTCGAACTCCGCCTGCATTGGCGGCGCTTCCACGGCGCTGTACGCGTCCGAACCGGCGTACCGCGCGCTGAACGCGTACGACCCCGAGTGGTGCACCACGAAGATCGTGGAGGCCGTCCCGGACGAGTCCGTCTGCACCCGCCCGAGCGTGGCCCACTTCTGACCGAGGAAGTCGGTCGCCATCAGGATCTCAACGGGCTGCCCGCCGACCGGCTTGCCATCGGCCGTGGTGAGCGTCGCCCCCAGCACCATCGCTCGTTCCGGGTGGTCGCCGTGCGCGGGCAACTCGACTGGCTTCTCCATCACCAACTTCGTCGGCGCCGCCGCCGCCAGGGCGAGGGCGGGCCACACGACCATCGGCAGCAGGGCCGCGGCGATCACGGACACCCATCGTCGCGTGCTCATCGGGCACTCCCCTCTGCCGTCCTCGGCCCGTTCCCCAGGACCGCGACGCGCTCGTGGTGCGCGGCCATCTCCTCTTCGGCGATCTCCTCGATCTCGTTGATGGCGAGCACCGGGATGAAGCGGAACAGGACCATCAGGAACAGCGGGATCGCCGCCATCGCGCCCACCGTGACCAGCAGCTCGACCGGGCTCACCGTGTACGGCTGGGCCGGCGCGCCGAGGTCCGGCTGGACCAGCGGCGGGATGACGATCACCAGCCGCTTCACCCACATCCCGGCCACCGCGATGACGGCCGCGATCGTGATCCCGCGCACGGTGCGCGTCCACGGCAGGATGATGAGCAGCGTGGGGATGCCCCCGCTGATGACGAAGAACCAGAACATCGGCGCGTAGGAGCCCAGGAGCATCGTCTCCAGCAGGAGACCGGCTTCCTCGTCCAGGACGTAGGACTCGGTGAGCATCTCGGAGATGGTCATGTAGAGGTACACCAGGCCCAGCGCCAGCATCAGGTACCCGAGGTACCGGAACTGCTTGACCGTGATGTAGTCCTCCAGGTGGTACGCGCTGCGGTACGCGGAGACGGTGACGATGGTTGCGGCCACACCGGACAGCAGCGCCGCGATCACGAAGTAGGGCGCGAGCAGCGTGCTGTGCCAGCCCACGCGCACCGTCAGCCCGAACGCCCACGCGAGCACGGAGTGCACCGACACGGCCAGCGGGATGATCGCGATCGCGATGATCGTCATGCCCCGGTTGACCGCCCGCCGCTGTTCCGGGAGCCCCTTCCAGCCGAGCGCGAGCGCGCGGTAGATGCGTCCTCGCCACCCGGCGCGTTCGCCCAGGTAGTCGCGCACGATCCCCATGTCCGGGATCAGCGGCAGGTACAGGAACACCACGGTCGCGGCGATGTACGTGATGATCGCCGTCATGTCCCACACGATCGGCGAGGTGTAGTGCGGCCGCACGAACAGCTCCCACAGCCGGTCCGGACGCCCGACGTGGATGATCGCGAACAGCGAACCGACGCAGAGCGAGACCAGCGCCATTCCCTCGGCGAGCCGCACGATCGGCGCCCGCCACGGCGCCCCGGCGAGCCGGAGCACGGCCGAGGTGACGGCGCCGCCGTATGAGATGCCGATGAACGCGACGAGGTTCGCCTCGTACGTGGCCCAGAACACGCTGTCGTTGTAGCCGGTGACGCCCAGCCCGTTGATGACCTGGTAGGCGTAGGCGGCGACGCCCGCGCCGAAGACGATGCTCAGCACGCTCGCCAGCGCCCAGAAGCGGACGCCCGCGTGCACCATGGGCCGCACGGCGGCCTCCGTGATGTCTCTGATGTCGTGGTGTGCGGCAGAAGTGGCTGCGCTCACGATGTCCTCGATCCCTCGCTCGACGCGGTTCTAGAACTCCAGGTCCTGGCCATGGCCGGCCACGTAGAACACGCGCGGCTTCGTGTTGAGCTCCTCCTTCAGGCGGAACGCGTCGTTCTCGCGCAGGTACTGACTCAACCGGTAGGTCTCGGTGCCGTTGGTCATCGTGTCCGTGACCAGGTCGCCCATGAACACGGCGTTCATGCCGCAGGACGTCGCGCAGGCGGGGAGCCGCCCCTCGCGCGTCTCGTGCAGGCAGCCGTCGCACTTGCCGGCCGTGCCCAGCCGCTGCGGCACGTTGAACTCGGGCGAGTGCTCGTGCGCCGCGTCTGCGGGCGGCTGCTTGGGCTGGGTCCAGTTGAACGTGCGGTGCTGGTACGGGCAGGAGGCCAGGCACATGCGGCAGCCGATGCACACGTCCTGGTCCACCACGGTGACGCCGTCCTCCACACGGTAGGTGGCGGTCACCGGGCAGACCTTCGTGCAGGGCGGGTCTTCGCACATCATGCAGGGCCGCGGGAGGAAGTACTCCTGGCCGCCGCTGCTCTTCATCCGGAAGACCGGGATCCACGGCTGGTCGTCGTTGAGGTAGTGCATCTCGTTGCAGGCCTTGGTGCACTCCTCGCAGCCGTCACAACGGCGCAGGTCGAACACCATCACCCACTGATGCTTCCCGACGTCCTCCGCGGCGGGCTCGCCCTTGCGCCATCCGGCCGGCCTCGGCGCACTCGCCGCCGAGCGGGTCGTCCCCCCGCGGCGGTGCTGCGCGTGCAGGTCGGGCTGGGTGGCCACCCACTCCAGCGGCACCGACGGCGCGCGCTCCGGCGCGGAGTTGCGCGCGGCGATCACCGGCAAGCCCAGACCTGCCGCCCCCGCGGCGGCGGCCACAGCGCCCAGCCCAGCGAGCACGCGCCGCCGGGACAACTGCGTCGCCGAACGGGGCTCGGCTGGACTGACGCTGTCCGCGTCCGAGTCTGACAGTCCCCTCTGACCGGTCATCTCAACCCTCGTTCCCTCTTGTGCCCCGCTACATGGTGGGCGCGGAGAGGCGGGGCCGAATCCGCAATCCCGGCACCAGTTCCGTGCGCGGTCAGGGGAATTTGCGCACCGCAGCGGCCCCATTAGTCCCGCCCCCGCCGGGCCCTTCGACACTGGGGTGCGCGGAAACCCCACAGCGCCGCCGTGCGCGGGCGCGGGATCGTGCGCGCTCCGCTACCATGGCGCGGCCGGAGCGGCGCACCGCCCACCGGGGACATCGAGGAGCAGGCCATGAGCGCAGCCGTCGGCGATCAGCACTCCCGGTCCGTGGTTGTGACCGCGGAGCACTTCGCGAGCCGCATGGTGCCCGGCGCCCCGGACGTCTTCAGCACGCCCTCGCTCGCCGCGCTGGTGGAGGAGACCGCCGCCGAGTGGCTGGCCGGCGTGTTCGAGGGCGACCAGACCTCCGTCGGCAGCGAGCTGGTGATCCGGCACACCGCGCCGACCCCGGCCGATCGCACGGTCACGGTCACCGTGACGGTGGCCGCGATGGAGCCGCCCCGCTACGACTTCACCTGGGTCGCGCGCGACGACGTGGAGGAGGTCGGGAACGGGACGCATCAGCGCTTCGTCGTGGACCGCCCGCGCTTCCTCGCGCGCGTGGACCGCAAGCGCTAGCCGCGGGCGGGGCCTCGCCGCGCCCGGCGCAGCAACCACGCGCCCAGACCACCCGTCCAGAGGAACGGGGCGACGAGGAAGGCGCGCTGGGTCGCGCCGTGGTACGCCGGCCACCACCCGAACGCGACCGGCACCAGCAGCACCGCCGCCGCCGCTCCGCTCAGCAGCGAGAACACGCGCATCCCGCGGTCACCCCGGACCTCGGGCGCGCGCGCGAAGACGAGCGGGGTGATCGTGTCGAACGCGAAGGCCGTCGCCGCCGCGCCCACGTGAGCGCGCGCGAGGGCGTCCGATGCCGCATCGGCCGGCTCGAGGGGCAACACGCCCGTCCCCATCGTCGCGACGCCGAGGAACCCGACGAGCCTCGCGACGGACCGGCCGGTCCGCGACTCGGCCTCCGCCGCCAGCCCGCGGGCCAGCACCAGGTCCAGCAGACCGACGAGCACGAGGCCCAGTCGCAACACCCATGCGCGCTCGCCATCCCGCCGTGCGAGTTCGCTCACGTGCTGCGAGACGTGGTCGTAGCCCGGCACGATCGCGCCCGCGCCGACGACGAACGCC
>JBFWQJ010000199.1:0-5752 GCA_050249515.1 Dehalococcoidia bacterium
GGGTTCCCCGCCCGGCGCCTGACGTCACAGTAACAGGTTTCAGGGGCAATGTGACGGGTACGTGAAGGTTAGACCTGCCGATTGCACAGGATTTTTTAGCCCGCGGCCACCACGATCAGCGTCCCCGCGAGACAGAAGACGGTCCCGACCCCCACCCGGCCGCTCGGGCGCTCCCCGAGGAACGCCATCGAGAGCGGCACGACCATCAGCGGGGACGTGGAGTTGAGGATCACCGCGCGCGCCGCGCCCGCCTCGACCACCGCGTAGACATAAGCGAAGCTCCCGAGCGCCGTGCCGAGGATGCCGATCGCGAACACGAGGGGGAGGTCACGCGGCTCCGGGAGGCGGCGGAGCACCTGGCCACGCGTGGTGACCAGCGCCATGGTGGCGATCATCAGCCCGCCCGCGGGGATGCGGATCGCGTTCACGGCGATCGGGCCCAGGTCGCCTCGGCCGCCCGCGATGAGCAGCGTGGAGGCCGCCCACGCCCCGGCGACCGCGAGCATCGCGCCGAGCGCGGGCAGGGCGCCCAGGCGCGCCGGGCCGGCGGGGTCGTGGTAGCCGCGCACCTGACCGGAGACGACGAGGAACGTGCCGATGATCACGGACGTCCCGCCGACGAGCAGGGGAAGCCCCGCCGGCTCCGCGAGCAGGAGCACGCCGCCCAGCGTGCTCAGCGCCACCCACAGCGCGGTGGTCGTCGGCGACATCCGCTGGAGCCCGACGCGCGGCAGAGAGCGGACATAAAACGTGTCGCCGATGAGGTAGTTGAACACGGAGCTGAGGAGCACGGCGCCCACCGCCAGCCCGGTGGAGGCGCGAAGGTCCTCGGTCCCGCCGGTGACGAAGAACAGCGCGACAGCGATCGGCGCGGCGATCAGGAAGCGGAGGCCGCTGAGCACCGCGCCGCCGTACTTCGCGCCGAGGCGTGCGAGGGCGACGCTGGTGCCGGCCCAGCAGAGCGCGGAGAGCAGGGCAGCGGCTTCGCCCAACCGGGACCCCTCCTCGTCCGTGATGGACGTGGCCCCATGTTCGGGCTCGCGGGCCTCGGGCGATAGCCCGCTAGGCGAGTACCGCCTCGATCTCGTCCAGGTGGCCACCGTCGTGCGCCGGTCCGCCGCGCACGATGAGGTCCGCCACGGGGGCGTCGCCCGGGCGGAAGCCCTGCGGCATCTCCTTCGCCAGCGTCGCGTCGTCCACGTGCTCCAGCGCGGCGATCGCCGCCGCGTGGCCCACGCGAATCTCCTCGAGCAGTTCGGCGACGCTGGCGGAGGTGCGCTCCTCCACCTGCCCGGCGTTGATCTCGTCGGTGGTGCGCGGTGGCATGAACGGCTGGCCGGCCTCCCACAGCCGCAGGCGCTGCACCACGCGGTCCACGCCGTTGCCGCGCGCCGCCATGTGCGAGAGCGCGTCGCGCACCGTCCACTCGCCCGCTGCCAGCGGCTGCTCGCCCTGCGCGAGGATCCGCTCGCGCAGGGCCGCGAGGCGCTCGTCCACCTGCCGGATGCCGGCGATGATCTCGTCCCGTGTGGTCATCGTGTCCCCCTCGTGCCCCGGGTCGCGTGCGTCGGGCGCGGATGATAGCCCATTCGCGCGTGCCGGCGCGGGCGCGCTACGGGGTGGCGGCGGGGGCGTCCTCGGTCGCGGGGTCGTCCGCGATCACGCCGCTCTCGCCGGAGGCGGCGTACGCCATGCGGTAGAGCCGTGCGTAGATGCCGTCCCGGGCGAGGAGCTCCTGGTGGTTGCCCTGCTCAACGATGCGCCCGCGCTCCAGCACGACGATCCGCGTGGCGTCGCGGATCGTGGAGAGCCGGTGCGCGATCACGAAGGAGGTGCGCCCCTTCAGCATCTCCCGCAGCGCGGACTGGATGATCACCTCGGTCTGCGTGTCCACGTTCGCCGTGGCCTCGTCCAGCACGAGGATCCGCGGGTCGGCGAGCAGCGCGCGGGCGAAGGAGATCAGCTGGCGCTGGCCCACGGACAGGTTGTGCGCCCGCTCCGCCAGTTCCGTGTCGTAGCCCTGCGGGAGCCGCCGGATGAACGTGTCCGCGCCGACCAGCTTCGCCGTCGCCTCGACCTCCTCGTCGGTCGCGTCCAGGCGGCCGTAGCGGATGTTCTCGCGGACGGAGCCGGAGAAGAGGAAGGGGTCCTGGAGCACCACGCCCATCTGGCGGTGCAGCTCCGACAGCTTGATGTCGCGCACATCGACGCCGTCGATGCGGATCGCGCCCTCGGTCACGTCGTAGTAGCGGCCGATCAGGTTCGTCATCGTGCTCTTGCCCGCGCCGGTCTGCCCGACGAAGGCGATCGTCTCGCCCGGCTCCACGTGCAGGTCGATGTGCTGGAGCACGGGGCGCCCGGTCACGTACGCGAACGTCACGTCCTCGAAGTCCACGCGGCCGCGCACCGGGAACGTCTGCGCGTCCGGCCGGTCCACGACCTCCGGCTTCGTGTCGAGGACCTCGATGATGCGCTGGCCGCCGGCCATCGCGCGCTGGATCTGGGTGTACTGGAGCACCAGGTCGCGCACCGGGTCGAAGAACCGAGCGATGTAGAGCACGAACGCGGTGACGACGCCGACGGTCAGTTCGCCCTCCGCGACGCGCATGCCGCCCACGACCAGCACGAGCGCGGTCGACAGCGCCACGACGCCCTCGACGATCGGGAGCACGGCGGCGGAGAGGCGGCCGGCGGAGACGTTGGCGCGCAGGTTCTCCTGGTTGATGCGGTCGAAGCGGCGGGCGTTCTCATCCTCGCGCGAGAGCGACTGGATCACGCGCACGCCGGACACGTTCTCGTTCAGCGTCGCGTTCACCGTGGAGATCGTCTGGCGCACCGCGACGAACGCCTCGCGGGCGCGGCGCTGCCACACGACCATCACCGCCACGAGGATCGGCACGCTGGCGAACGTCACCAGCGCCAGCTCCAGGTCACGCTCCAGCAGCAGCGCGACGACGACGAACAGCACGATGACGTCCGACAGGATGGTGAGGCTGCCCGTGGTCAGCAGTTCCTGCAGCGCCGTCACGTCGCTGGTCACGCGCGACATGATCCGGCCCACCTCGTGTCGGTCGATGAACGATAGCGACAGCTTCTGGATGTGCCCGAACATCTCCGTGCGCAGCCGCAGCAGGATGCGATGGCCGATATAGCCCGTCTGCGTGAGCTGGAGGTACTGGAACCCCCACGACACCACGACCAGGACGCCCAGCCACAGCACCATCCGCGAGAGCCCATCCAGGTCGCCTCGGATCGCGTCGTCCACGGCGAGGCCGATGAGCAGGGGCTGCGCGGTGGAGGCGAGCGAGAAGCCGAGCACGCCGAGGAGCGCGACGACGGCGCGGGCGCGGAACGGGCGGAGGTACGGCAGCAGTCGCGACACAACCGCGCCGTCGTAGATCTTGCCCAGGTCGTCGTCGTTCCAGCCGTCCATGCCGCGGCGCGCGTTCGGGCCCATGCTCGTCGCGTTGTGCGTCCACCCGCCGGCCGCGCCGCCGCCCCAGAAGCCCATATACCGACTCCCTCGGCCTAGCCGCCGGCGGCGGTGACGCCGGCGGAGGCCTCGAACGCCTCCTCCTGGTCACGCAGCTCAAGCTCGTAGATGCGCTGGTACAGGCCGCCGCCCCGCGCGAGGTCCTCGTGCCGGCCGCGCTCCTCGATGCGCCCGCGGTCCAGCACCAGGATCGTGTCGGCCGCCTTCACCGTGCGGAGACGCTGGGCGATCACGAACGTCGTGCGCCCCTGCATCAGCTCTGCCAGCGCCTGCTGGATCAGGTACTCCGTCTCCATGTCCACGCTGGACGTGGAGTCGTCGAAGATCAGGATCGCGGGGTCCAGCAGCAGCGTGCGTGCGATCGAGATGCGCTGCTTCTGTCCGCCGGACAGTGTCACGCCACGCTCGCCCACCCAGGTGTCGTAGCCGTCCGGGAGCGACAGGATGAAGTCGTGGATGCGCGCCGCCTTCGCCGCCTCCTCCACCTCCTCGTCGGTCGCCTCCAGGCGGCCGTAGCGGATGTTCTCGCGGATCGTGTCGATGAACAGGAACACGTCCTGCTGCACGATGCCGATCTGGCGGCGCAGCGACGCGATCGACAGGTCGCGCACGTCGTGCCCGTCGATCAGCACGCGGCCCGCGGTCACGTCGTAGAAGCGCGGCATCAGGTTCACCAGCGACGATTTCCCGGAGCCCGTGGGGCCGACCAGCGCCACGACCTCCCCCGGGTGCGCCTCGAATGACACCTCGTGCAGCACGGGCGCCTGCGCGCCGTAGCCGAACGCGACGCCCTCGAACGCCACCTCGCCGCGCGCGTGGTCGAGGACGATCGCGCCGGGGCGCTCCTGCACGGCGCTCTCCGCGTCCAGGATGTCGTAGATGCGCTGACCGGCGCTGATGGTCCGGCTGAAGATGTTGATCATGAAGCCGAGCATGCGCACGGGCTGCTGCAGGAGCTGCAGGTAGACGACGAACGCCACCAGCTCACCGGGCGTGATCGTCCCCGCGGCCACCTCGCGCCCGCCGAACGCCACCGTGGAGACGATCGCGAGCGCGCCGAGGCCGGTGAGCAGCGGGGCGCTCACCGCCTGGATCTGGTTCGTGCGGTAGGAGTAGTGGAACAGCTCCTCCACCTCGCGGCCGAACTTCTGCGCCTCGAAGTCCTCGCGGCTGAACGCCTTCACCACGCGCACGCCGGAGAGGTTCTCCTGCAGCACGTTGCTCATGCGCCCCTGGCCGTCCTGCACCAGCTGCCACATGGGACGGAGGCGGTTGCTCATGTAGATCGACACGGCGGCCATCACCGGCAGGAACGTCCACGAGACGAGCGCGAGCGTGGTGCTCGTGCGGAGCATCAGCACCAGCGTGACCGCGAGGAGGATGAGGATCGCGCCGACGCGGATGATGCCCATGCTCACGTACATGCGCATCGCCTCCACGTCCTGCGTGACGCGCGACATGATCTGCCCGATCTGCGCCTGGTCGTGGTACGCGAACGACAGTTTCTGGAGGCGGTCGTAGATCTGGTTGCGGATGTTGTAGGCGACGGACTGCGCCAGCTTCTCGCCCAGGTACTGCTGTGAGTACGCGAAGATGCCTCGGAGCGTTGCCGCGCCCATGATCAGCCCGAACCCGACGAGCAGCGGCCGCCACGTCACGCCCCCGCCGTCCGCCTGCGAGTTGATCGCGCTGTCCAGCGCGTAGCCGATGATCTGCGGCACGGCGAGCGAGAACACGCTCGCGCCGACCATCATGCCGAGGGTGACGAGCAGCAGGGGCCGGAAGGGGCGGAGGAAGCCGAGCAGGCGGACCAGGATGCGCATGCCGGCCGGTTCCTTCGATTCCGCGTTCACGCAGCAGCGCGCCTCGGTGTTGAGCACTCTGACGCGCGCGTGAGGGTTTGAGACCAGTATAGGAGCCCGGCCCGTATCTGCCACGCACCCGTAGGGGGAAGCCGCCCGTCTGCCGTAGGTTCGCCGGTCCGTGGGTCAGGAGGACGACGTGGTTTCGGCGGATTCGGGCAGGATCGAACAGGGAATGAGGATGGAGCCGGCCGCGAGCCCGCTGGGGAAGCCCCCGGGCACGGTGCGTGCCTACCTGGCGATCGCGATCGTCGCCGCGTTCCTGCTGGCGCACGTGGCCGGGGCGGCGCTGCTGCTCTGGGCCGGGGCGCTCGAGGCGGGTATGGCGCTCCTCGGCGCGCTCGCGGTGGAGGCGGCGACCGTGACGGGCTTCTACTTCGGCGCCCGGCAGGCGGAC
>JBFWQJ010000200.1:0-5729 GCA_050249515.1 Dehalococcoidia bacterium
GTCGCGACGCCGCGGACCCCGACGCGCCGCGCGACGGCCCGGCCGGTCCGCGACTCGGCCTCCGCCGCCAGCCCGCGGGCCAGCACCAGGTCCAGCAGACCGACGAGCACGAGGCCCAGTCGCATCACCCATGCGCGCTCGCCATCCCGCCGTGCGAGTTCGCTCACGTGCTGCGAGACGTGGTCGTAGCCCGGCACGATCGCGCCCGCGCCGACGACGAACGCCGTGAACACCACCGGCGACGCGATACCGGCCACCCCGCCCAGCACTCGTCGGTCCACGGCCACCCCCGATCGCCTCGACGCATCTCCCGCTCACGTTCGCACAGCGGCGACGAGGACGACCACCCTTGCCGCGGCCCGGCCGCGTTGCGGCTCGATCCCGATCCTCGCGGCGCCCGCGGCAACGCGCGCAGGCGACACACGTCCGGTGACACGCGATACTCCCGGGAGCGCCCCGGGCGCCGACGAGAGGAGCACGCCATGCCGAACGCCGAGGGCCAGGAGGCCGTCATCCGCAATCTCGCGGAGGTGCTGTGGGAGAACCCGCCGGGGCACTCGCCCGGTGCGATCTCGAAGATGCTCGTCCGCCCGGAGACCACCGGCTCGCGGAAGGTGGACTTCCGTATCTCCGTCTACCAGCCCATGTCGTACGTGGAGCCGCACTTCCACCGCATCCAGGAGCAGATCTACCACGTGCTCGACGGCGAGGGCCTGATGGAGCTCGACGGGGAGCGCACGGTGATGGGCCCCGGCGACTTCGTCTTCATCCCGCCCGGGGTCGTGCACGCGATGTACAACACGGGCACCACCGACCTGACGTTCTTCGTCATCACCACGCCGCCGGACGACGAGTAGGCGCCGCAGGACCGTCATGACCGCCACCGCACCCACCTCCACCCCCGCCACCGACCCCGCGCCTCCCGCCGCGTGGGACACCACCGTCGACCTCGTCGTGGTCGGTGCCGGCGTGGCCGGGCTGACCGCCGCGCTGGTCGCGGCGATCGAGGGCGCACGGGTGCTCGTGGTCGAGAAGGCGACGCAGGTGGGCGGCACCAGCGCGCGCTCCTCCGGCACGGTGTGGATCCCCGGCAACGACCCGATGGTCGCCGAGGGGTTCACCGATGAGCCCGAGGCGGCGATGACCTACCTCGACGCGCTGGTCGGCGACCGCGCGCCGCGCGAGCTGCGTCAGTCCTACGTGGACCACGGCCCGGAGATGCTGCGCTACGTGGAGGCGCACGCCGGCGTGCGCTTCCGACCGTACCCCGGCCAGCCCGACTACCGGCAGGAGCTGCCGGGCGCGCGCACCGGCTGGCGCGCCGTGGAGCCCCTGCCGTTCGATGGGCGCGAGCTGGGCGAGCACTTCGCGGAGGTCGGCTCACCGCTGCGCGAGCTCATGCTGTTCGGCGGCTGGGGCGGCATGATGGTGACGCGCGGCGAGGTCGCCCGCCTGCTGAAGCTCGGCACCTCGTGGGACGCGCTGAAGCTCGGCGCGTCGCTCGTCGCGCGCTTCGTCCGCGACCGCCTGCGCCATCATCGAGGCACACGCCTCGTCCTCGGCAACGCGCTCGTCGCGCGGCTGTACCGAAACACGCTGCAGCGCGGCGTGGACGTGTGGCTGGACGCCCCGGCGTCCCGCCTCGTCCGTGAGGACGGCCGCGTCTACGGCATCGTGGTCCGGCACGAGGGCCGCGAGGTCGCCGTCCGCTCGCGGCACGGCGTGGTCCTCGCCGGCGGCGGGTTCCCCGCGAGCGCGGAGCTGCGCGAGCAGTACCTCCCCGCGCCCACGGCGCAGTACACCGCCGCTGCGCCCGGCAGCACCGGCGACACGATCCGCCTCGCGCAGGACGTCGGCGCGACCCTCGGCCCGCGTGGCGAGGACAATGCGCTGTGGTTCCCGAGCTCGATCGCGACGAGGCCGGACGGCAGCACGATGGTGTACCCGCACATCGTCCTGGACCGCGGCAAGCCGGGCGTGATCGCCGTGAACGCCGCGGGGCGGCGCTTCGTGAACGAGGCGGTCTCCTACCACGAGTTCACCCGCGGCATGTACCGGTCGCACCGCGACACGCCCACCATCCCCGCATGGCTCGTGTGCGACCGCGCGTTCATCTGGCGCTACGGCCTGGGCGCGATCCGCCCGCGCACGCCCCGGCTCGCCGCGTACGAGCGCAGCGGTTACCTGAAGTCGGGGCGCTCGCTCGCGGGCCTCGCCGCGCGCATCGGCGTCGACGCGGCCGGGCTGGAGGCGACGGTGCGCCGCCACAACGCGTTCGCCGCCACGGGCGTGGACGAGGACTTCCACCGGGGAGAGAACGCCTACGACCGCGCCTCCGGCGACGCGACACATGGCCCGAACCCGTGCCTCGGCCCGATCATCGGTCCCACCTACTACGCGATGGCGGTCGTCCCGACGCCGCTGGGCACGAGCCTCGGCCTGCTCACGGACGGCCACGGCCAGGTGCTGGACGAGGAGCACGAGCCGATCCCCGGCCTGTTCGCCTGCGGCAACGACATGCACTCCCCGTTCGGCGGCGAGTACCCCGGCGCCGGCTCGCAGCTCGGCATGGGCATGACCTTCGGCTACCTCGCCGCCCGTCGCGCACTCGGCCGCTAGACGGCGAGCGCCTCGCGGAGTCGCGCCTCGGAGAGCTCCTCGGGGCGGCCGGAGAGCGTGACCGCGCCGCGCTCCAGCACGTAGCAGTGGTCGGCGTTCGCCAGCGCGAAGCCGAGGAACTGCTCGACCAGCACCACCGTCATCTTCCCGCGCAGCGAGCCGATGACGCCCTCGATCTGCTCCACGATGTTCGGCTGGATGCCCTCGGTCGGCTCGTCCAGGAGCAGGAGCGTGGGCCGGCCCATCAACGCGCGGCCGATCGCCAGCTGCTGCTGCTGGCCGCCGGAAAGGACGCCCGCCTGCCGCCCGGCCATCTCCTTCAGCACCGGGAACATCGAATAGACCTCGTCCAGCTGGCCGTCCTCGACGCCGCCGGCGGACTCGAGGCCCATCTGGAGGTTCTCGTACACGCTGAGGCGCGGGAAGATGCCGCGCCCCTGCGGGACGTAGCCCAGCCCCGCGCGGGCGCGCTGGAACGGCGCGTGCCGCGTCACGTCCACGCCGCCCATGAGCACGCGGCCGCGGTACGCCGGCAGCACACCCATGATCGCCTTCAGCAGCGTGGTCTTCCCGGCGCCGTTGCGCCCCATCACGCACACCACCTGCCCCGCCTGCGCCTCGATCGAGACGTCCCAGACGACCTGGCTGCGGCCGTACGCGACGCCGAGGCCCGCGGTCGCGAGGACCGGGGCGCCGGCGACGGGCTCGCGTCGCCCGGGACGGCGGAGGGTGATCATGACGCGGCCTTCGCGTGCGCCTCGCGGCCCATGTAGACCTCCTGCACCTGCGGGTCGGCCTGGATCTCCTCCACCAACCCCTCCTTCAGCACGGCGCCCTGGTGCAGCACGGTGACCGTGCGCGAGAACTGCCGGACGAAGTCCATGTCGTGTTCCGTGACGATCAGCGAGTGCTCGCCCTCCAGGCTGTGGAACAGCTCCCCGGTCCGCTCGCGCTCCTGCAGCGTCATGCCCGCCACCGGCTCGTCGAGGAGCAGCAGGCTGGGGCTCTGCACCAGCAGCATCGCGATCTCGAGCCACTGCCGCTCGCCGTGGGACAGCGCGGACGCCTCGGTGTGCGCGCGCGCCGCGAGGCCCACGCGCTCCAGCGCCCACGCCACGCGGTCACGCCGCTCCCCGTCCATCCGGCTGAACAGCCGCCGGAGGCCATCGCGGAAGCCGGCGGCCACCTGCACGTTCTCGAAGCAGGTGAGACTGGCGAAGACGGAGGGCGTCTGGAACTTGCGGCCGATGCCGCGCTTCACGATCGCGTCCTCCGTCATCCTCGTGAGGTCGGTCGCGCCGCCGAAGACGACGCGCCCGGAGTCCACCTGCACCTTGCCGGAGATGACGTCCATCAGCGTCGTCTTCCCGGCGCCGTTCGGGCCGATCAGGAACCGTAGTTCGCCCGGGGTCACCATCAGGTTCAGCCGGTCGATGACGCGGAAGCCCGAGAACGACACCACGACGTCCTCGATGCGGAGCGTGTCATTCGGCACGGCCGGCCCCCTGTGCTTCCGCGCCCGGCGCGCCGGGCATGCTGACGGGCGTCGCGGCGACCTCGCCCTCCGGCCGGCCGAGCAGGCGGCGGACGAGCGTGAGGTCGACGGACGGGTTGCGGACGAAGCCAACGAGGCCGGACGGGAAGAAAAGCACGGAGCCCACGAACAGCAGGCCATAGAAGTACTGCCACGTCGCCGGAAAGTTCTCGCTCAGCGCGGAACGGGCGCCGCCCACCAGCAGCGCGCCGATGATCGGGCCGATCAGCGTGCCTCGACCGCCGACGGCGACGAGGAGCACGAACTCAATCGACGGGACGATGTCCATGTTCGCCGGGGAGATGATGCCCACCTGCGGCGCGAACAGCGCCCCGGCCACGCCGGCGATCGCCGCCGAGAGCGCGAACACGCCCGCCTTGATCTTCGCCACGTCGTAGCCCGCGAACCGCACGCGGTCCTCGTCATCGCGGATCGCGATCATTAGCCGTCCCAGCGGGGAGTGCGTGACCCACCGGCCGAGGAGGTACGTCACCACGAGCGCGCCCACGGTGACCTGGTACAGCAGCCACTGCGTCTCCGGCTTCACCAGCGGCAGCCCGAACAGCGTGGAGAACGAGGTCAGCCCGTTCATGCCGCCGGTGTACCCCTGCTGGCCGATGATCAGGATCGTCACCGACAGCGCGAGCGCCTGCGTGATGATCGAGAAGTACGCACCCTTGACGCGACTGCGGAAGACCAGCAGGCCGAGCAGGAACGCGACGACGGCGGGCAGCACGACCACCGCGACCAGCGCGAAGTAGACGTTGCTGAACGGCGCCCAGAGTGCCGGCAGCTCCTTCAGACCGCTCCACGTCATGAAGTCGGGCATCGGGTCGCCCAGGTCCGCCGCGGCAACCAGCTTGAGGTGCATCGCCAGCGCGTATCCGCCCAGCCCGAACCACACGCCGTGGCCCAGGCTCAGCATGCCGGTGTAGCCCCAGATCAGGTCCACGCCGATCGCGAGGATCGCGAAGCAAAGGAACTTCCCCAACAGGTTGAGGCGGAACTCCGTCAGCACCATCGGCGCGATCACGCCGAGGACGACGACGAGCACCACCGGCACCACCAGCGCGCGCGCGATCCCGAGCAGCCGGGTGGTCGAGGGCGACGTGCCCCCCGCGGTCAGTTCTCCGGTCATCTTCGCCGCCATCGTCTATCGACCGCGACGGGCGATGATGCCCGCCGGCCGGAACTGCAGGAACGCAATCACCGCGATGAACACGAGCACCTTCGCGAGCGAGGCCGTGGTCACGAACTCCAGCAGCACGTTGCTCCAGCCGATGGAGAGTGCCGCGATGATCGTGCCGAGCAGCTGACCGATCCCGCCGAGGATGACGACCAGGAACGCGTCCACGATCCACTTCGTGCCCAGCGTCGGGCCGACGGATCCGAGGAGCGCCAGCGCGCAGCCGGCGATGCCGGCCATCCCGGACGCGAGCCCGAAGGTCAGCATGTCCACGCGCGGCGTGTCGACGCCCATCGCGTTCGCGACCTCGCGGTTCTGCATCACGGCGCGCGTACGGCGACCGGCGGCGGTGCGGTTCAGGTAGGCGTAGAGTCCCGCCACGCAGAGGAC
>JBFWQJ010000201.1:0-5702 GCA_050249515.1 Dehalococcoidia bacterium
CAACGTGTCGTTCGGCGCGACCACGGACTCGCTCGTGCTGCGCGAGGCGGTCCAGGAGGCGCAGGCCCGTGGCGCGATCATCGTCGCCTCCGCCGGCAACGAGTCGCAGAGCGCGATCACCTACCCCGCCGCCTACCCGGGCGTGATCTCCGTCGCCGCCAGCGGCCGGTACACCGCGCAGGGCATCGACTACCGGTCGCTGGCCTCGTTCACCAACTTCGGGGGCGTCGACGTGATGGCGCCGGGCGTCGCGGTGCTCAGCACCGTCCCGGCGGCGGCCTGCGGCAACCGCGGCTGGTCCTGCCTCGACGGCCCGTACGCCTCCGCCAGCGGATCTTCGTTCGCCACGCCGATCGTCGCCGGCGCGGTCGCGCTGCTGCGCGCCGTCCACCCCGACCTCTCTGGCGCGATGATCCGCTCGCTGGTCCTCGACACGCGCCAGCCGGGGACGCTCGCCGGGGACCCCGGCCTCCTCGACATCGGCGCGGCGATCGAGCGGCCACTCTACACCGGCGCCGTCGCCGGGACGAGCCGTCCGGATGCCGGCGACCCGACCACCCGCGGCCCCGTCGACTAGCCCGCGCGCGGCCATCTAGCCCTCGATCGCCAGGCGGCGGCGCGCCGCGCTCCGCAGCTCATACAGCCGCTGCAGCGCCGCCAGCGGCGTGAGCCCGTCCGGATCGATCTCCGCCAGCTCGCGCAGCAGCGCCTCCTCCGGCGTCCCGAGCAGCGACAGCTGCGCGCCGGTCTCGCGCGACGCCACCGGGCGCCCCGGCTGTGCCTCGAGCTCCGCGAGCAGTTCGCGCGCCCGCGCCACCACCGCCGCCGGCAGGCCCGCCAGCGCGGCGACGTGCACGCCGTAGGAGCGGTCCGCGCCGCCGTCCACGATGCGGTGGAGGAACACCACCTCGTGCCCCTCTTCGCGCACGGCGACGCTGCGGTTGGCGACGCGCGGCAGCGTCGCGGCGAGCGCCGTCAGCTCGTGGTAGTGCGTCGCGAACAGGGTCCGTGGCGACCCGCCCGGCCGGTGGTGCAGGTGCTCCACGATCGCCCGCGCGATCGCGAGGCCGTCGTACGTGGACGTCCCCCGCCCGACCTCGTCGAGGATCACCAGCGACCGCGCCGTCGCGTTATGTAAGATCGTCGCCGTCTCCAGCATCTCCACCATGAACGTCGACTGTCCGGCGGCGATGTCGTCCTGCGCGCCGACGCGCGAGAAGATGCGGTCCGCGACGCCGATGCGCGCGCGGGCGGCGGGCACGAACGACCCGCACTGCGCGAGCAGCACGATCAGCGCCGTCTGCCGCAGGTACGTCGACTTGCCGGCCATGTTCGGCCCGGTCAGCACCACGACGTCCGCGCCCCCCGGCGTGCCGAGGTGGACGTCGTTCGGGACGAAGGCGCCGGTCGGCAGTCGGCGCTCCACCACGGGGTGCCGCCCGTCCTCGATCTCGATCGCCCCGGACTCCGCCAGCTCCGGCCGCACGTAGCCGTGATCCGCCGCCACGGAGGCGAGCGCCGAGGCGACGTCGAGCCGCGCGACCGCCTCGGCGGCGCGCTCGATCGCAGGGCCGGCCGCGGCCACCTGCGCCCGCAGGCGCTCCACGATCCCGCGCTCCGCCTCCAGCAACGCGTCCTTCGCGCCGAGGATCTCGGTCTCCAGCGCCGCCAGCGGCGCGAAGCGGAAGCGCTGCTGGTTCGCCAGCGTCTGGCGCGGCTCGTAGTCGGCCGGCGCGCGGTCCGCCTGCGCGCGGGTGCACTCCAGGTAGTAGCCGAACACCCGGTGGTACCCGACCTTGAGCGACGCGATCCCCGTGCGCTCCCGCTCGCGCGCCTCGAGCTCCGCCAGCGCCCCTCGCGCGCCCGTGGCCAGCGCCCGCAGCCGGTCGACCTCCGCGTCGAAGCCCGCCCGCACCGTCTCCGCGTCGCCGCCGACCTCCGCCGGCGGGTCGTCCGTGAGCGCCGCCGCGACCGCGACCGCCGCCTCCTCCGCCCCCGTGAGCCCGCCCGCGATGCGCTCCGCCACCGGGCCCGCCTCGGCGGCGCGTGCGCGCAGCGCGGGGAGCGCCTCGATCCCGCGCCGGAGCTGCACCAGGTGGCGCGCACCGGCCGTCCCGGCGCGCACCCGTCCCAGGAGCCGCTCCAGGTCCGGCAGGCCGCGCAGCGCGCTCCTGAGGGCCTCCCGGGGGCGCGGGGCGTCCGCGAACGCCGCCACCTCGTCCAGCCGGGCGTTCGCCGCCGCCGCCTGCCGCAGCGGCTGTCCCAGGCGCTGGCGCAGCAGCCGCGCGCCCATCGCCGTCTGCGTGCGGTCCAGCGTCTCGACGAGCGAAGCCTCGCCCGTCCCGCCCCCCGCGCGTCCGCCCGCGAAGATCTCCAGGCTGCGCCGCGTCTGCGGGTCGAGGTACACGACGTCCGCCCCGCGCACCGCCCGCGGCGCCCGCAGGTGCCCGAGCGCGGCCGGCCACGTGCTCGCGAGGTACGCGACGATCGCCCCCGCCGCCCCCACCGCAGCCTCGAAGCCCTCGAGCCCGTAGCCGTCGAGGCTTGCGACGCCCAGCCGCTCCGCCAGCACCTCGCGTGCACGCTCCGGGCGGAAGTCCCGCGCCGGCCGCTCCGTGCGCAGCGTGCCGTCGGGGAGCGCCGGCGGCGGCGCGCCCTCCGCCGTGAGCACCTCGCGCGGGAGCAGGCGCGCCCATTCCCCGGGCAGCGCGTCCGCCGGCACCGTCTGCAGCTCGATCTCGCCGGTCGTGACGTCGCACGCCGCGAGGCCCCAGCGCTCCTCGGCGCCCACGGGCGCGCCGGGTGCGCGCACCACGGCGGCCAGCCAGTTGTTGCCGCGCTCCGTCAGCAGCTCGCCCCGGTCCACCGTCCCCGGCGTGACGACGCGCGTGATCCGGCGCTCCACGAGCCCCGCCGCGCCGCCCCGCGACGGCGGGACGCTGGTCTGCTCCGCGATCGCGACGCGGTGCCCCGCGGCGACCAGCTGGTCCAGGTAGCGGTCGAGCTGGTGATAGGGGATGCCGGCGAGCGGGATCCGGCCCTCGTCGCCGCCCATGGGGCGCGAGGTGAGGACGATCCCGAGCACGCGCGCGGCGACCTCGGCGTCCTCGTCGAACGTCTCGTAGAAGTCGCCCATCCGCACGAGCAGGAGCGCGTCGGGGTGCTGGGCCTTCAGGTCGAGGTACTGCTGCCGCGCCGGGGTGGCCAGAGTGCTGCTGCTTCCGCGGGGAGACGCGGGGTGGCCGAGCCTTCAGTCTACCCGTCCCGGCGGAGGCAGCCAATGCCCGCGCGTCTTCCGGCGCGGGTGCGCGCGCCCCGCATGCGTTACGCTGGCAGCCTCGCACGACCGTCCGGGAGGCCGCTCCTGCCCGCCTCGATGTCCCGCCGCCGCTTCCTCGCCACGCTTGGCGCCGCGGGCGTCGCCGCGCCGCTCGCGCTGGCGCTCCCCCGCCTCGCCGCGGCCGAGGTGACGCCGGGCGTCGAGATCGACGCGGAGTGCGCCCTCGAAGGCCGCGACACGCGCCCGCACAAGGGCTTCGCGAGCACGCGGCCCGGCAGCGGCGGCCAGTGCACCACGCACGCCGCGCGCCGCTTCGACACGGTGGCGCCGGAGCCCGGCGTGAACTGGAAGGGCAACGCGAAGTTCTGGTACGCGAACGCGGCCGCCGCCGGCTGGGTCGTCAGCCCCGAGCTGGCAGACGCCCGTCCCGGCTCCGTGGTCGTCTGGGACGGCACCGCCGGCCACGTCGCGTTCATCGAGGCGGTGATGGCCCAGGGCATCTACGTCAGCGAGATGAACTGGAGCCAGCGCGCCTGCTCGTGGTCGACGCGCTTCCGCACCTCGGCGTGGGGCCGTGTCGGCTATGCGTTCCTGCCCTGGGCGGAGGTGCAGTCGCGCCTCGGCCACCGCTTCATCGGGTATGTGCACCCGATGCGGCGCGAGTTGCCCGACCTCTAGCACCCCGACCGCGTCGCGCGCCGCGGGGCGCTGCTACGTGAGCGCCACCATCCGCGGCGCGGCCGGCTTCGTCTCGCGCACGATCGCGTTCGGCGCGACGTCCGTGCACGCACCGCAGCGGATGCAGAGCGCGTCGTCCACGGCACGGGCGCCGGGGGTGCCCGTGATCGCCGCCGTCGGGCAGATGTCCTGCGCCTCGGCGAGGCGCGGGTCGTGCTGGTTCGCGATGCGGAAGCGGATCAGCCCCTCGCACTCCAGCGCGTCGCAGCTGCGGCCGGCGCTGTGGCGCTCGTACTCGTCGCTGAAGTAGCGCAGCGTATTGCGCACGATCTTCGGGCTGAACTGGCCGTGCACGCAGTTGGAGAACTGCAGCGTGCGGTCGATCAGCGCGAGGTTGTGGCGGTCCTCCTGCCGGCCCTCGCCGGCGATCGTGCGGCGGATGATCTCCGTCTGGCGCTGGTTCCCGCCGTGACAGGTCGTGCAGCGGCCGCACGACTCCTCCTCCACGAACTGCGTGAACATCTCCGCCATGTGGATCGTGCAGACGCGGTCGGACAGGAACACGATGCCGCCGCCGCCCATCAGCGCGTCCAACGCGGAGAACGGCGCGTTCTCCATCGACAGGTTCGGCACCTCGCGCGCCGGGAGCATCGAGCCGAGCGGGCCACCCGACTGGATCGCCTTCAGCTGGTGGCCGGCGATCATGCCCCCGCAGGCCTCGATCACCCCGGCCAGCGGGACGCCGAACGGGATCTCCATGAAGCCGACGCGCTGGATGTCGCCGGAGAACGAGAAGAGGCGCGTGCCGCGCATGCGCTCCGTGCCGTACTGGATGTACCACTGCGCGCCGTGCTCGATCACCATGGGCGCGTTGGCGTACGTCTCCACGTTGTTCACGTTGGAGGGCTTGAAGAAGACGCCGGAGCCCGCCGGGAACGGCGGCTTCACACGCGGCATCCCGCGGCTGTCCTGGATCGAGGAGATCAGCCCGGTCTCCTCGCCGCAGACGTACGCGCCCGCGCCGCGGATCACGCGCAGCTCGAACGACATGTCCGTGCCGAACACGTGGTCGCCGATGAGCCCGGCCGCCTCGGCCTGGCGCACGGCCTGCTCCATGCGCGCGATGGCCAGCGGGTACTCGTCACGGATGTAGATGAACCCGCCCTTCGAGCCCGTCGCGTACGCGGCGATCAGCAGGCCCTCCACCAGCAGGTGCGGGTCGCCCTCCATGATCACGCGGTTCACCCAGGCGCCCGGGTCGCCCTCGTCCGCGTTGCAGATGACGTAGTGCTCATCCCCCGGCGCGGTGGCGAGGAAGTTCCACTTCGTGCCCGCCGGGAAGTTGCCGCCGCCGCGCCCGCCGAGGGCGGAGTCGATCAGCTCCTGGCGCACCTGCGCCGGCGACTGGTGGCGGTCCAGCATGCGCGCCGCGGCGTGGTAGCCGCCGGTCGCGACGTAGTGCTCCATGTTCTCCGGGTCGGTGAAGCCCAGGCGGTGGATCAGGCGACGTCCGGTCTTCGGCTCCAGCGCGAAGAACGGGTGCTCGCGCAGGCTCGGGATGCCCGCGCGCTCGCCGGCGATCGTACCGACCGCGAGCGTCGAGGCGGCCGGCGCCGCGCCCGTCGCGATGTCCACGATCAGCGCGGCGTGCTCCGCACGCACCGGGCCGTAGACCACGGAGGCGCCGTCCGGGAACGTGATCGTCACCAGCGGGTGCAGCCACTGCATCCCGTAGCCGTGGTTC
>JBFWQJ010000202.1:0-5694 GCA_050249515.1 Dehalococcoidia bacterium
GAGCGTCGGGAGCGAGAGCCGGCCGTCGTGCACCAGTTTCATGCACAGGCCGAACGAGGTCTCGAGCATCGTCAGACCGGGCGAGGCGAGGTCGAACTCGATCTCCTTGTCCGCGACGGAGTGCGGGGCGTGGTCGGTGGCGATGCAGTCGATGACCCCATCCCGCAGCGCGACCGCGAGCGCCTCCAGGTCGGACTCCTCGCGCAGCGGCGGGTTCACCTTCGCGTTCGTGATGTACCGCGCCGTCCGGTAGTCCTCGCCGAACGCGACCTCCTCGTGCGTGAGGGTGAGGTGGTGGGGCGTGACCTCCGCGGTGACGTGGACGCCGCGCGCCTTCGCCGCCGCGATGAGGGCGACCGAGCCGGCGGTGGAGACGTGGCAGATGTGCAGGTGCGCCCCGGCGCGCTCCGCGAGCGCGATGTCGCGCGCGACGAACGTCTCCTCGGCGCTGGCCGGGCGACCCCGCAGGCCGAGGCGGGTGGCGACCCAGCCCTCGTGCATGTGCCCGCCCGCGACCAGCGAGGGGTCCTCGCAGTGCTGGGCGATCGGCAGGTGGAAGCCGGTCGAGTACTCCAGCGCGTGCCGCATCAGGCTCGGGTCGGCGACCGCGTCGCCGTCATCGGACAGCGCGACGACGCCGGAGTTGGCGAGCTCGCCCGCGGGCGACAGCTCCTTGCCGGCGCGGCCACGTGTGATCGTGCCGATGGGCAGCACGCGCACCACCGCCGAGGTCTCCGCCTCGCGCAGTACGGACTCCACCGCCGCGCGGCTGTCCAGCGGCGGCTGCGTGTTCGGCATCGCGCAGACGGTGGTGTAGCCGCCGCGCGCGGCGGCGCGGGTGCCGGTGGCCACCGTCTCCTTGTGCTCCTGCCCCGGCTCGCGGAGGTGCGTGTGCAGGTCCACGAAGCCCGGCGTGACGATCAGCCCCGTGGCGTCGATGCGCTCCGCCTCGACCACCATGTCGCCCTCGTTCGGGCCGACGCGCGCGATGCGGCCGTCCACGATCACCACGTCGGCGATGCCGTCGCGGCCGAGCGCGGGGTCGATGACCCGTCCGTTGTGGATCGCGAGTGTGCTCAAGAGCGGCTCTCCCCCACGGGCGTGCCGCCCGGCGCCTCGGTCTGTCCGGACAGCAGGTACAGCAGCGCCATGCGGACGGCGACGCCGTTCGTGACCTGCTCTTCGATGATGGAGTTGCGTCCCGCGGCCACGGTGCCCGCGATCTCGACGCCCTCGTTCTTCGGGCCGGGGTGCATCAGCAGGTGGTTCGGCTTCGCGCGCTTCAGGCGCTCCTGCGTCACCTGGTAGTGCTGGGCGTACTCGTGCAGCGAGGGGAGCAGGCCGGAGTCCTGCCGCTCGCTCTGGAGGCGCAGCGCCATCACCACGTCCGCGCCGTCCAGCGCGCGGTCGATGTCCGTCTCCACGGTCACGGGCGGCATCGCGCTCTCGGCGTGCGCCGGGCGCTCGCCGGGGCGCAGCCCGCGCGGCAGCAGCGTGGGCGGGCCGCAGACGACCACGTCCGCGCCCATCGCGGCGAGCCCCCACATGTCCGAGCGCGCCACGCGTGAGTGCGAGATGTCGCCGACCATCACCACGCGCTTGCCGCGCAGGTCGCCGATCCGCGACCGCATGGTGTAGAGGTCCAGCAGCGCCTGCGTCGGGTGCGCGTGGGAGCCGTCACCGGCGTTGATGATCGACGCCTCGGTGTGCTGCGCGGCGAGGTACGGCGCGCCCGACATCGAGTGCCGCATCACGATCGCGTCCGTGCGCATGGCACGGAGCGTGCGCACGGTGTCGATGAGCGACTCGCCCTTCGTCACGGAGGAGGTGCTCGCCGTTACGGACAGCACGTCCGCACCCAGCACCTTCCCGGCGAGCTCGAACGAGGCGCGCGTGCGCGTCGAGGGCTCGAAGAACAGATTGACGACGGTGTAACCGCGCAGCGCCGGGACGCGCGCGATCCGCCGGTCCAGCACCTCGCGCATGCGGTCCGCGAGGTCGAGGACCGTCTCGATCTCGCGGACGGAGAAGTCGTCCAGGTCCAGGACGTGCTGGTGGTTCCACTCGGGTGCGGCGGGGGCCGCTTGCGTGGCGCGGGCGAGTTCGGCGGTCATGCTTCCACCTTCCCGGGGACGACGACGACGGCGTCGCGTCCGTCCACTTCCTCCAGCAGCACGCGGACGGTGTCCGCGCGGGAGGTCGGGATGTTCTTCCCGACCATGTCGGCGCGGATCGGCAGCTCGCGGTGCCCCCGGTCCACGAGGACGGCGAGCCGGATGGCGCGCGGGCGCCCGTAGTCGTTCAGCGTGTCCATTGCCGCGCGCACGGAGCGGCCGGTGTAGAGCACGTCGTCCACCAGCACGACCACGCGCCCGTCGATGTCCGGGAGCTGCGTGGGGCGGGGGGTGGAGGCGAAGCCGCGCTGGCTCAGGTCGTCGCGGTGCAGCGTGATGTCCAGCGTGCCGAACGCGGGCCGCTGGCCCTCGAACTGCTCGATCTCGTCGGCGAGGCGCCGCGCGAGCACCGCGCCGCCGCTCTCGATGCCGACGAGGACGAGGTCCTGTACGCCCTGCGCCTCCACGATCTCGTGGGCCAGGCGGCGCAGGGTCCGGTGCAGCGCGTCACCGTCCAGGATGGGCGCGTTCGTCATGGACGCGCCTCCACTCCACGGACGTGCGGGCGGTGGGCACAAAAAACCCTCCCACGGGATCGGGAGGGTGATCGTCGAAGACGAGGCTCGGAATGAGACGGCGCGTGCGGGCAGGCACCGAGGCCGGTGGTCATCATTCTGGCGTTCCTTCCCGGCCTCGCAGGACCGAGTTAAAGAAAACGCTGGGGCGTTTCGGTCAGGATATCACCGGGGCGGTCGAGGGCAACCCGGCGAATCTCACGACGCGGCTAACTCGATCCGCCCTCGCCGCGCTGCTCGCGGAGGAAGCGTTCCAGCTCGTCCACCATCTCCTCGGCGTCGGGGAGCTCGTCCACCGGCTCGAGCTCGATGTCGATCTCGTCGGACTCCTCGTCCTCGTCGATCTCCTCGGCCACACGCCGGGCGTAGGCGGCCACCTCCGGGTTGCCGTCGATGTCCGAGGCGACCTGCGCCTCGAAGCGGGCGGCGAAGACCTCCAGGTCGTGGAGCGTCAGGTCGAAGTCGAAGGCGCGGTTGAGCCGCTCGAGGATGGCGAGCGTGCCCTTCGGGTTCGGGGTGCGCTGGACGTAGAACGGCATGTTCGCCCAGAGGGAGGCGGACGGGATCTGCTGCTCGCGCGCCATCTGGCTGATCACGCCCACGATCCCCGTGGGGCCCTGGTACGTGGAGCGGGTCTGCGGGTCCACCGCCAGCGCGCGGGCAAGGTCGCCCTCGGTCGCGGAGCCGTTCAGGCGGACGGGACGGGCGTGGCTCACCTCCGCCAGCAGCGCGCCCAGCGTCAGGATCCCGGACACCTCGAACGTGCGGCAGATCTCGAAGATCGCGTTCACGTAGGTGTGCCACGCGAGGTGGGGCTCGGTCCCCGCGAGCAGGATGACGTCCCGGTCGAGGTTGTCCAGCCGCTTGGCGGAGATGACGTTGGCGGGCCAGTCGATGACCCGCTCCCCGTGCTCCAGCCGCACCTTCGGGCGGGCCTGGGTGAAATCGTAGAAGTTCTCGGCGTCGATGTTGGCGATCGTCTCCGCGCGCCAGCGGCGGTGCATGAACCGCACAGCGGCACTCGCCGCCTCGCCTGCATCGTTCCAGCCGGTGAAGGCGGCGATCAGCAGGGGGCGTCGCAGGGGAGGGGTGCGCCAGACCTGTAGGTCACTCACACAGTCAGGATAGCCCCTCGCGTCCAATTGCGCGGCGGTGCATCGGGGGTGCCGAGGCGTCCGTGATGTGGCTCTCCCGGCAGCCGGATGTCAGCCCTCGCACGCTGCGTTCAGGGGCTTCCCTGACGCGCACACGCGCGCGGCGCGCGATGCTGGACCGGTGCCGAGGAGGCGACATGGCGCGGGTGCTGGTGGTCGACAACGAGGGGCCCGTCCGCGAGATGCTCGCGGTCATGCTCCGCGCGTCCGGCTATAACGTCTCCCTCGCGCGCTCGGGCTTCCAGGCGATCGAGATCGCCTCGGCGCTGCCGCCGGACCTCGTGATGCTCGACGTGTCGATGCCCGGGTTCGACGGCTGGGCGACGCTGGAGCACCTGCGCGCCGCGCTGCCCGGCGTGCGCGTGGTCATGATGAGCGGGACGGACCACGCCGAGCGCGCGATGGGCTCCGGCGCCGTCGGCTTCCTCGACAAGCCCTACCGCGCGCCGGAGGTGCTGCACGAGGTGGCGCGGGCGCTGGGCGAGGACCCCGGCACGCCCTCCACGCGCGCGGCCTAGATCAGCCCCGCGGCTGCCGCCGCGAGCACCGCGAGGCCGAGCGCCACCCGGTACCACATGAACACGGCCAGCGAGCGCGTCTGCACGTAGCGCAGCAGCCCGCGGATCACCAGCATGCCCGCCGCCGCCGCCGTGAGCGCCCCGACCAGCATCGGCCCCCACGCCACCGCCTCGCCCTCCGCGAGCGCCGTGCCCATGGTGAGGACGGCCGCACCGGCGACCGCGGGCGCGGAGAGCAGGAACGAGAAGCGCGCCGCCGCGGTGCGGTCGAAGCCCAGCCCGCGCGCCGCCGCGATCGTGATCCCCGACCTCGAGGTGCCCGGGATCAGCGCGACCGCCTGCGCGACGCCGATCGCGACCGCGCGGCGCGAGGTCACGTCCGCGATCCCGAGGCGGTGCGCGCCCAGGCGGTCGGCGGTCCAGATCACACCCGAGAAGAACAGCAGCGACACCGCGACGGCGACCGGCTCGCGGAACCACCCCTCCAGCGTGTCCTTCAGCAGGGCCCCCACGATCACCGCCGGCACCGTCCCGACAACGATCCACAGGCCGAGGCGCGCGGGCTCCGACCAGCGACCCACGCGCAGGGCGTGCCGGGGCACATCGCGGAGCAGGGCCACCGTGATCGCCACCCAGTCACGCCAGAAGTAGACGAGCACCGCCGCCAGCGTGCCCAGGTGCAGCCCGACATCGAAGGTGAGCGATGACACCTGGTCGCCGATCAGCTGCGGAGCGAGGACGAGGTGGCCGGAGGATGAGATCGGCAGGAACTCGGTGAGCGCCTGCAGCAGGCCCAGCACGACGGCGCGGAGGTAATCGGCCAGCGGCTCGTCCATCGCGTCAGGCTACGCCCGCCCCTTCGGACGGTCGAGGTGGGTGATCGTGCGCGAGGAGCCTGGCGCTGACGCGCAGGGAGCGCGAGCCTCGCGGCCCGCGCTCCCTGTGCATGGCCCCGCGGGGGCCTACTCGGCGAGCGCCGCCCGGCCCGTGCTGGAGCCGAACATCTCGCGCGCGGAGTGCCCCACGCCGCTCACGATGCGGAGCGTGTGCCGGTCGTAGACGCCGCGCCCGTAGACCGACTCCAGCGACTCGTAGAAGTTCTCACCGCGTGCCCGGCGGTTTGGGCCCTGCGCCTCCGCGCCACAGGTCGTGTCCAGGTCGGAGGCATCCTCGTCGGTGTCGTTCGCGCCGAGGAGGTACGTCACCCGGGCGACCTCGTACCGCGAGCGAAGCGTGGTCGCGCCGATCGCCTCGACGTAGGGCACGTCGTTGAGGTCGTCCAGCCCGTACCGGTACTCGTTGTACCAGGAGCACCCCGACGTGCTCTCCGGCC
>JBFWQJ010000203.1:0-5662 GCA_050249515.1 Dehalococcoidia bacterium
GATCGCCGCGTAGAAGACGATCGCGCCGAGCCCGGCGACGATGCCGATCAGGACGCCGAGGATGACCCACTTGCGCAGGTACGGACCGAGGAGGCGCGAACGCCAGTCGAGGGAGGCGGAGGGGGACGACGCGAGCATCCAGTTGCTCCAGAGCACGGCTTCGAGCGGCTCGAAGAGACCGAGATCAGATCGACGTCGCCGGATTTCGAATGTCGCTTCACGATAGACCGGCCAACAGTTGGGTCAAGCGTGCGATGCACGATGACCTCGTTCGACGCGCCGATCGCGTTGCAGAGCGATGACGCGCCGGTGCGATCGCGACCTTTGGCGGGGTTCGGCGCGCCTGCCTCCGGCGGGTCTCCCTACGATCGAGGTGACGTCGACCGGACGGAGGACCTTGATGACCCGACTCGTGACCGCCGCTGCCGCCACGCTCGCGGCCTTCGTCGCCGCGGCCGGACTGGTCGCCGCGCAGACGCCCACCGCCAGCCCGACGGCGACCGCGACGCCCGCCGCAACGGTGACCGCCGCCGCAACGGTGACCGCCACCGCGACGATGA
The DNA here is from genome assembly GCA_050249515.1 of Dehalococcoidia bacterium. Classification (GTDB taxonomy): domain Bacteria; phylum Chloroflexota; class Dehalococcoidia; order UBA2979; family UBA2979; genus SHYQ01. The sequence continues at coordinate 561 of JBFWQJ010000203.1, forward strand.
CCGCCGTCACGCCGACGCCGACGGGTACGGCGCCGACCGGCGGGCCGACGCGCACGTGCGAGGCGTGCCCGCCCGGCACGGAGGCGCCGATCCCGGCCTCCACGGGCAACGGGGGACTCGCGCGGGCAACCGGTGTCGGCGCTGCGGGCCTCGGGGCCACCGGCCTCAGCGTCGTGCTCCTCGGGTTCGCCGTCCTCGGAGCGCGCCGGGTGACGAGGCGAGACGCGCGCCGCTAGCCGGTGCGGTTCCAGGCCAGCGAGAGCAGCGTGGCGGCGGTCAGCAGGGCGGCGCCGGCGGCGGTGAAGCCGAAGCTGATCTCCGTGTGCTGACGCTGGAGCGCGACCTCCTTCGGGAGGTTGCGGAACACGTCCACGAGCTCCTCGGCGTCCGCGGCGCGGTGGTACGCGCCCCCGGTGAGTTCGGCGATCGCCTCGAGCGTGCGCTCGTCGATGCGGAGCACGGACCGAGGCGGCCCGTCCGCACCGCGGCGTCCGAAGCCGCCGCCGCCCCCGCCGGCGAACTGGTTCACCAGGTAGTCCGTCCCCAGCTGCTCGCGTGAGCACGAGAGGATCGTCGGCGCCGGCGTGCCGAAGCCGATCGAATAAACGCGGAGGTGACGGTCCGCCACCTGCTGCGCCGCCAGCATCGGCGCGACGCCCTGCGTGGTCGCGCCGTCAGACAGCAGCACGATGATGTCGGGCTGGTACTGCCCCGGCGGCAGTACGCTGGGCTGTGCCTTCGTCATGTCGATGTCGGAGCGGGGGACCTCCTGGTTCACGGTGGCGATCGCGTCCACGGAGCGCAGGAGCGCGGTGCCCACGGCGGTGCCGCGGCCGGCGCGCAGCCCGTCCAGCGCGGTGGTCAGCTCCTCGTGGTCGGTGGTGGGGGGTGCGATCAGCTGCGCGCTCCCCGCGAACGCGACGATGCCGATCTTCGTGCCGACCGGCTGGTCCTGGATGAAGCGGTGGGCCACCTCGCGCGCGACGGCGAGGCGGTTCGGCTCCACGTCCGTGGCGCACATGGAGAGCGACACGTCCAGCGCGAGGATGATCGTCGTGCGGCTGGTCGGCACGGTCACGGTCGCCTGCGGACGCGCGGTGCCCACGGCGAGACTGGCAAGCGCGAGCAGGAAGAGCGCGAACGGCACGTGCCGTCGCCAGCGCGGGCGCTTCGGCAGCGCGTCGCGGATCAGCGACAGGCTGGCGTAGGACACCGCGAAGCGCCGGCGGCGGCGCAGCAGCAGCCAGTACAGCGCGATCAGCAGCGGCACGACGAGGATCAGCGCGAGCGCCCAGGGCCGGTCGAAGGTCATGGCTACGGCACCCTTCCGAACCACAGGATGCTCAGCGCCGCACCCGTGGTCATGAGCAGGATCGCCGCACCCGCCAGGAACGACGTGATCTCCGTGTCCTCGCCCCGCGTCGTGAGCTGGAGGTCGATGTTCTCGTAGACCTCGACCAGCTGCGCCTCGTCCTCGGCGCGGAGGTAGGTGCCCTCCGTCGTCTCGGCGATGCGCACCAGCAGCTCCTCGTTCAGCGTCGTCTGGACGTGGTAGCCGTCCACCTCCAGCGTCGCGCCCTGCGGACTGCCGAGGCCGATCGGATAGATGCGCACCCCCGCGCCCGCCGCCAGCTCCGCCACCTGCATGGGGTCCACGCGCGCGGTGTGCTCCCCGTCCGTCAGCAGCACGATCACGGACGAGCTGTGGTGGCCGATGTCGATGCTGAGGATGTCGTCCTCGGTCGCGTCCTCCGGGATCGGGATCGGCTTGCCGGAGATCGCGCTGAGCGAGCCGAACATCCCCTCCGTGAGCGACGTGCCGCCCGAGGGTGCCAGGCGATCGATCGCGGCGAGCACCTCGTCGCGGTTGTCCGTGGGCTTGAGGATCGCGAACGAGCTGTCGCTGAACGCCACGACGCCCACGCGCACCGTGCGCGGCTGGCGCTCCACGAACGCGGCGGCCGCCGCCTTCGCCGCGTCCATCCGCGTCGGCTTCAGGTCGTCCGCGCGCATGCTCCCCGACACGTCGAACGCGAGGATCACCGTGCCCTCGAGGTGCGGGAGCGCGAGCACGACGCTGGGGCGCGAGAGCGAGAACAGCAGGAGGGCGAGCGCGAGCAGGAACAGGGCGGGGGGAATGTTGCGGCGGCTCAGGAGCCCCGGGCGCGGGGCCGCGTCCGTCAGGTGGAGGCCCGCGTCCAGCACCCGCGCGGCGCGGCGGCGCGTCACCCAGACGAAGACGCCCGCGACCACGGGCGCCAGCAGGAGCAGGGGGAGTAGCAGCGGCCACGCGAACGTCATCAGCGCCGGCTCCGCTTCCGGAGCGCCGCAAGGCGCACCAGCGCGTCCACCAGGTCGTCCTCCGTCGAGAGGTCGAACGGCTGGACGCCCGCCCGGCGGATCGTCGTGGTCAGTCGCTCCTCGCGCTCGCGCGCGCTCGCCTCCAGCCGGCGACGCAGCACCGGGTCGCCGGTGTCCACCAGCACCTGCTCGCCCGTCTCGGAGTCCTCGAGCACCACGAGGCCGACGTCCGGGATCGCGATCTCGGTGGGGTCCCACAGCCGGATCGCGACCACGTCGTGCCGCTTCGCGAGCAGCGGCAGCCGCCGCTCCCAGCCCGCGTCGCCGAGGAAGTCGGAGACGACGAAGATGAGCGAGCGGCGCTTGATCGTGTTCAGCCCGGTCGTGATCAGCCCGGTCAGGTCGGTGGCCGCGCCGTCGCGCGGGGGCGGCTTCAGCAGCTCGTTGATGATGCGCAGGACGTGGCGGCGGCCGCTGCGCGGCGGGATCGTCTCCTCCACCACGTTGTTGTAGAGGATCGCGCCCACGCGGTTGCCTCGGCGCACCAGCAGGTGCGAGAGCGTGGCGACGACCTCCGTCAGCACTCGTCCCTTCGTGAGCGCGTCCGCGCGGAACGCCATCGACGGCGAGCGGTCGAGGAGCATCCACGCCGTCAGCTCGCGGTCCTCCAGGTATTCGCGCACGTAGGGCGTGCTCATGCGCGCCGTGACGTTCCAGTCGATGTATCGCGCATCGTCGGTCGGCTGGTACTCGCGGAGGTCGGCGAAGTCCACGCCCGCCCCGTAGAAGAGCGTGCGGTAGTCGCCCTGCAGCAGGCCGTCCAGCCGCCGCACGACCTGCCAGTCGAGGCGCTGGAGCACCTGCTCCGGTGTGGGGTTAGCGAGTGCGAGCGGCATGCGCTCCCTGCCTGCTTTCGATCAGCGCGGTCTCCGGGAGCGGCACCGCGGGCAGGATCTGCTCCAGCACGTCGTCCGCGCTCACGTTCGAGGCCAGCGCCTCGTAGGAGAGCACCAGCCGGTGCCGGATCACATCGAACGCCAGGTCGCGGATGTCCGGCGGCAGCACATAGTCGCGGCCGCGGATGAACGCGAGCGCCCGACCGGCGAGGATGAGGTTGATCGAGGCGCGCGGGCTCGCGCCGAACTCGATCAGCTCGCGCACGCCGGGACGCCCCACGGACTCCGGCTCGCGCGTCGCCCGGACCAGCTTCACCGCGTACTCCATGAGCGACGGGTCCACGTAGACCTCGTCCGTCGCGCGCTGGAGCGCGACCAGCTCGTCGGTGGAGAGCACCTGCTGCGTGTGCTCGATCGCGCGCGTCATGCGCTCCACGATCACGAACTCCTCGGTCTGCGAGGGGTAGCCGACCATCACCTTCAGCATGAAGCGGTCCTGCTGCGCCTCGGGCAGGGCGTAGGTGCCCTCGGACTCGATCGGGTTCTGCGTCGCGAGCACCAGGAACGGCTCCGGCACGTGGTGCGTGTCCCGGCCGATGGTCACCTGTCGCTCCTGCATCACCTCGAGGAGCGCGCTCTGCACCTTCGCGGGCGCGCGGTTGATCTCGTCGGCGAGCAGCAGGTTGGTGAACACCGGGCCGAGCGAGGTCTGGAACTCGCCGGACTGCTGGTTGTAGATGCGCGTCCCGGTGAGGTCCGCGGGGACCAGGTCCGGCGTGAACTGCACGCGCTTGAAGTCCCCGCCGATGGTGGCGGCCAGCGTCTTGATCGCCAGCGTCTTCGCCAGGCCCGGGACGCCCTCCACCAGCACGTGGCCGCGGGCGAGCAGCGCGACGAGCAGCCGTTCCAGGAGCACGTCCTGGCCGACGATCACACGCTTGACCTCGTACAGGACCTGCTCCATGGGGCGGTGGCCGTCCGACGGGGGTGCCATAGTCATCTGCGCGCTCCTCTTACCTCGGTATGTTCCCGCCGCCGCCCGCCGCGCCGAGGGGCACGGCGAACCCGATGCCGGTGAACGATCGCTCGTTGGTGGCGTTGGCGAGCGCGGTGACGATGCCGATCACCTGCCCATCGCGATTGAGCAGCGGGCCCCCGGAGTTGCCGGGGTTCACCGCCGCGTCGAACTGGATGAGGTCGGTCAGCCCCTCCGACCCGTCGCGGGGTGCGATCGAGCGGCCGAGGCCGGAGATCACGCCCGCGCTGAGCGAGCCGGTGAGGCCGAGCGGGTTGCCCACGGCGTAGGTCTCGTCGCCCACACGTGCCCCGCCTCCCAGCACCGCGGGCACGATCACCTCGGGCCCCTGCGCCGCGCGCAGCACCGCGAGGTCGTTGGGGTGGGTGCTCACCACCTCCGCCTTCGACTTCGTGCCGTCCGTGAACGTGACCGTGATCGAGCGGGCGCCTTCCACCACGTGCTTCGCCGTGAGGATCGTCCCGTCGTCGCGGACGATGACGCCGCTGCCGACGCCGCTGTCGTCCGGGGCGCCGCCCTCTGTGTCGATCCGGACGAGCGAGGGGAAGATGGTGCGGTAGACGCCCACCGAGCGGGCGGGCGCCTCCGCCGCCTTCGTCTGCGCCGTCGCGATCGCCTCCTGGACGTCCGCGCGGGTGAGCGGCAGCGGCGCGGCGCCGTCCGGGAGCCAGACCGCCGCCGTGATGATCCCGGCGACGCCCACCGTCCCCAGCGCCAGCCAGCCGCGCCGGCGCCACCAGCGCGGACGTACGGCCTCGCGGTCGTCGGAGGGTGTCGAGGGCGGGGGGAGGGCGGTCACGCACGCGCTCCTGCTCCGGCGCCGCGCACGGGCGCGGTGGACGTGCCTCGGACGGGCGGCGCGGAGAGGG